>NZ_LSJT01000048.1:0-241 GCF_001556795.1 Dermacoccus sp. CCH2-D9 | reverse complement strand
CAGGCGGACATAGCTCAGTTGGTAGAGCGCAACCTTGCCAAGGTTGAGGTCGCCGGTTCGAGCCCGGTTGTCCGCTCTGTGTCTTCTTGGACACGCACGGTGCGAACCGTGTTCGGTGGAGTGGCCGAGAGGCGAGGCAACGGCCTGCAAAGCCGTCTACACGGGTTCAAATCCCGTCTCCACCTCGGGCGATTGGCGCAGCGGTAGCGCGCTTCCTTGACACGGAAGAGGTCACTGGTTC
>NZ_LSJT01000047.1:0-74043 GCF_001556795.1 Dermacoccus sp. CCH2-D9 | reverse complement strand
CGGGGCAACTCGTCAACCTTACCACCCTCGCTCCCCGACTTCAACTCGGCGCTTGCTCTTGGCGGAGCCGGCGCGCTTGTCGAAACTGCGGTGAGGTTCGAGCTCGTGAGGCAAACTGCCCGGAAACACTGGGGTTTCTGTGCTGTCTGCCCCTCGGCGACTCGGAAAACATTACACGTCCTCCAGGTGGACGCCAAATCACCGTCAGGTGACCTGCGCCACCCCCTTGGACACATCAGGGCCGCCCCCCGTCAGTCGATCCTGACGATGGGGCGGCCCTGGCGTGTGCGCGCTCAGCGATCTTGGACGGTGGGATCCGCGACGATGCGACGGTGGTCGGGCTCGAAGCCGTGGCGAACCCCCCACAGCACGGCCTGGCTACGGCTCGTCACTCCGATCTTGCGATAGCCGGTGCGGATGTAGCTCTTCACCGAGTTGATCGACAGGTGCGTCTGCGCGGCGATGTCGTTGTTCGACAGACCCTGGGTGATGAGTGCGAGCACCTCGGCTTCACGCGGCGTGAGCCCCTCCTCACGCCCCGGCCATTCGCCGGCGATGGGGCCGGAGCCCACCTCGGCCGAGACGATGACCTCGCCAGCGTGCACTCGCTCCAGCGCCGAGACGAGTTCGCCCGCGGGCAGCGTCTTGGAGAGGTAACCCCGAACGCCGGCATCGAGACTGCGGCGCACCAGGTCGGGCTGGAAGTTCCACGTGTACACGACGACCTTGTCGACCCGGGGCTCCTTGAGCAGGTGCGCCAGCGCCTCGGGCTCGCCCTGCGCCTGCCCGAACGTGTCATAGAGCGCGATGTCGACGGGGTGCTCGACCGTCGACATCGGGCCCTCGATGTCGAGTTCGGCCACCTCGACCCGGTCGCGGTAGCGCTCGAGCATCTTGGCCAGACCGTTGACGACGACCTCGTAGTCGTCGATCACGGCCAGTCGGATGGGGGAGGCGGAAGTCATCACCCCATGAGGGTACGGGGCACACCCGCGCGTTGCCCCACCCCTAGAGGTGAAACACGTCGAAGAATGATGATTTCCAATGCGTTTCACCCCTGTCGAGGCCGGCTGACTGCCTCAATCGAGCGGCTGCGTCAGGTCGTAGAAGACCGTCGATCCGATCGTCACCTGGCGGTAGGTGGCTTCCGCCCACGCCAGGATGCGGCTCGCATCGCTCGTCTGGGCCGAGCTCGTCCCACCGCCCGTCGATGTTCCACCACTGGCCAGCAGGTAGTGAATCTTGCCTGCCTTCACCTCGGCCTGGAACTGGGCGAGTGTCGGGCTCGGGTCGGTGCCGTTGAAGCCGCCGATCGCCATGACCGGCTCGCCCGTTCCGAGCTGCAGTCCGGCCGCGCTCTGCGAACCCACCGCCGCGGCCACCCAGGTGTAACGCTGCGCGTCGGCCCGCAGGGCAGAGATGACGGCGGCGCTCGGCGTCGTGGCATCGAGCAACCCGCCCATGCCGCCGCCACCGACTCCCTGCCCACCTGCACCGGTGGGCACTGTGCCACGCGTCGTCGAGGAAGCGGCCGGGGGCGCGCCTACTGGCGAACCACCCAGGGCGCGAGCACCGGGGCCACGGCCGCCCGCACCCGGCATCCCACCCATGCCGCCCGACGCCGGGCCGGCGGTGACGATCGAGCCGGTGTGCCCGGAGGTGAGCGTCGTGAGCGAGTACGCGGTCGGCCCCGCGAGGCCCGCGCCCACGGCGCCCACGACGATCACGGGCAGGGCTCGCGCGTGCAGCCGTCGCCCGATGACGAGGAGTGCCGCGCACGTCATTCCGATCGTCAGCACGCCGACGCGCAGCACGTCGCTGTAGGCGCTCGTGCGGGAGAGCAGGACGAACCCCCAGATCGACGACGCGGCGGCCGCGGCCGCCATCGTCAGGGTGCCGACCGGTTCGCGGCGACGCTCCCAGGCCTGCGCGCCACCCATGCCGACGAGCGCCGCGACTGCCGGCGCCAACGCCACCGTGTAGTAGGCGTGGAAGATGCCGGCCATGAACGAGAACGTCAGCATCGTCACCAGGAGCCAGCCGCCCCACACTGCGTAGGCGGCCCGACGGACGTCGGTGCGCGGCGCACGCGCGCGCATCACGACACCCATGACGCCGAGGATGATCGCGGCCGGGATGAGCCAGCTGATCTGGCCACCGATCTCGGCGTCGAACAGGCGCGTCAGCCCCGTCGCACCCCACTGCCCGCCGGCAGCGCCCCCGCCGCCGCCGACCGAGCCCGTCTCCTCACCGCTGAGTCGGCCGAAGCCGTTGTACCCGAACGTCAGGTCGAGGAAGGAATTGCTCTGGCTGCCGCCGACGTAGGGACGCATGCTCGCCGGGGTCAGTTCGACGATCGCGACCCACCACCCGGCGGATGCCACGAGAGCGACGAGGGCCACGAGGCTGCCGACGAGGCGTCGACGCAGTGGCGCCGCAGCGAGCAGCAGGAACGCCGCCCCGAAACCGGGGATGACGAGGAAAACCTGCAGCGTCTTCGTCAGGAACCCGAAACCGAGCAACACGCCGACCAACGCCATCCAGCGCACCGAACCGCGCTCGAGCGCTCGCATCGTGGCCCAGGCGGCCGCCGTCATGAGCAGGACGAGCAACGCGTCCGGGTTGTTGAAACGGAACATGAGGACGGCGACCGGGGTGAGCGCCATGACGAGGCCCGCGAGCAGGCCGGCGCCCGCGCCGAAGTGACGCTTCACCGTCGCGTGCAGGATGGCGACGGTGGCCACACCCATGAGCACCTGCGGTACGAGGATCGAGAAGCTGCTCAGGCCGAGCAGCCGCACCGACAGCGCCATGACCCACAGCGACGCAGGTGGTTTGTCGACGGTGATCGAGTTCGCCGCGTCGGAACTGCCGAAGAAGAACGCCTCCCAGTTCTGCGAGCCCGCCTGTGCCGCAGCGGAGTAGAAGGCGTTCGCCCAGCCACTGGCGGTGAGGTTCCACAGGTAGAGCACTGCAGTCGCCGCGAGCAGGGCCAACAGCGCCGGGCGGGCCCAGTTCGGGTCGTCGTGCGGGCCGGTGACGAGGCGCGTCAGCCAGGTGCGGGAGGTGTTCGAGGCCGTGGTGCGGGTGCCGATAGTGTCGGGGGTATCGCCGGCATCGGGGCTTGTCGCGCCACGGAGCGTCATGTCGGTTGCCCGGCGGGAGCGATGACGCGGTGCGCGCCGCGCGAGGTGTGAGCCGGCGGCTGAGATCGAGGAGTTCATGGCCCCGAGCGTCACCACCTCGGCTTTGGCCCGGCTGTGCGACGACCAGCCCGGGGCCGTGCAGTGGCCGGCCGACGGGCGGCTTCATGAACCGACGACACGCCGGGCACAGCTTCTCCACAGTACCGGCGCGCAACGTCGACGGCGGATGACGGGCGAGCGCCCGCAACGTCGCGCCCCGAGGCGCCAGGCACGAAGGAGACACGATGGACCACGACGACCCCCGACCCGACGCACACAGCATGAACGACGACGACCCGACACTGCACGACATCCCGCCCGTCCGCCGCACTGCTCTGCCCCACACGGGCACCGACGGCGACGCCGGCACGGACTACCGCGGGGGGCCGGAGCAGGAGGCGCCGTTTGCCTCTGGCGCTTCGACCGGCAACGACACGGCAGGCGCTTCGGCGCCGGGACCCGAGCGATGGTCGGCGAAGAAGTCGGCGCTCGTGTCGGCGCTGGCCATGGGCACGGCGTCGCTCGTGTCGATCGGCGCGGCCGCGGCGATGCCGGCCGGAACGTCGGGGGGCGGCATGGGCGGCGGAATGGGCGGGCCCGGTGGCACGTCGCAGAATCAGCAGGGCACGACTGGTCAGATGGGCCCCGGCATGCAGATGCCCGGCTCGGGCACCTCGGGCTCCGGTACGAACGGAACGTCGGGCGGCACCACCAGTTCTGCCGGTGCATCTGGATCTGGCACGTCCGAATCCGGTGCGTCCGGATCCGGCACCGCAGGCCAGGGCAGCGGGACGAGCGGGGGCGCCCAGGGACAGGCGCCCGGAGGCTCGGCGGGCAATGCGAGCCAGCAACCGCCGAGCGGCGGGCAGATGCCGGGCGCCGCGCCCGGAGGCACGGGCGGAAACGCCGGAACGTCAGGAAGCTGACGCCGGATACCGCCAACTGGCGGCCCCAGACTGGCAGTACGGGTGCCCGCCCCGGCCTCCCCTCAGGCAGCACGGCGTTTCACCCACTGCCCGAGCTGGGTAAGTACCGCGGGCTGCGGATCCTTGCCCGCCGCCACACGTTTGGCAGCGCCGGCCATGGCCGCGTCATAGACGGGCCGGACGAAACGCTTGGCGCCGTAGGCGACCCGGCCGTCCGGGTCGGTGAGGATGATGTGTCGGCGCGCGCCGATCCCGGCGAACGCGGTGCGGGCGACATCGGCCGCCGAACGAGGCGAGCCGTTGATGAGCTCGACGGCGTTGGCCTCCATCTCGGCGTCGGCTCCGGCCAACGACTGCGCGAGGTTCGTACGGAAGAACGACGGGCAGATGACGCTGACGTCGATGCCGAACGGCGCCAGTTCGTTCTGCAGCGTCTCGCTGACGGGGACGACAGCGGCCTTCGTCGCGTTGTATGTCGCCACCGCCGGCGCGTGGACGAGCCCGGCGAGCGAGGCGGTGTTGACGATGTGACCGCTGCGCTGCGTCTTCATCATCGGGGTGAACGTGCGGCACCCCCGCACGACGCCCATGAGGTTGATCGACAGCGCGCGCTCCCAGTCGGCGATCGCCGTCGTGTCGATGCGCCCGCCGACGGCGATGCCCGCGTTGTTGACGAGGATGTCGAGGCGCCCCCAGTGCTGCTCCACCCAGGCGAGGGCATCGGCCCAAGCGGCATCGTCGCGCACGTCGAGCGTCAGGTAGTCGACGCCGTCCGGCACGCTCGCCGGGCGCTCGGCGTGGAGGTCCGCGACGACGACGCGGGCGGCGTCGGCCACGAAGAGCTTGACGAGTTCGAGGCCGAGACCTGACGCGCCACCGGTGACGAGGACGCACCGACCGGCATGGCTGGGGGCTGTTCGGCGGCTGAGCTTCATGAGTTTCACGGTAGGTCAGCCACCGGCCGGTTCGCGGCGCTTTCGTCGCTTCGGATGCGGGATGCGTCAGCGGCGCACCGCGTCGATCTCGAGACGTACGTAGTCGAGCACCGGCTCGACCATGGCCTCGCGCACCGCCCGGGTGAACTCGCAGCCCTCCTGCTCGCTCATGCGCTCGAGGTAGGAACCGAGGCAGACGGTCGCGAGGTAGCGCTCCATGACGTCGGGGTCGTCGAGGCGGATCGGGCTCGGGCGCAGCGCGACGCGATCGACGTCGAAACCGTTGCGCTCCAAGTGTTCTCGCGTCTCCTCGGGCGAGGCGAAGGCCTTCGGGGCGAAGCCCTCGGCGTTGACGGCCGCGATCGCGCGCTCGACGTTCTCGATGTTGCCCTCGCCGCCGGAGTCGCTCGTCAGCAGGCCACCCGGGCGCAGCACCGCGGCGAGGTGGGCGAACAGCGTCTCGTGATCGCTGATCCAGTGAAAGCACGCGACGCTCATGACGGCGTCGAACGGGCCTGGCCGCGCGCCGAGCTCCGAGACGTCAAGTGGTTCGGTGAGGTCACGCACCGCGAATGCGGCCCCAGACCCGACCCGCTCGCGGGCCTGCGCGATCATCTGCGACGAGCCGTCAATGCCGACGAGGTCGACACCCGGATGGCGCGACAGCAACTCGGCCGCGTCGCGGCCGGTGCCGCATCCGGCGTCGAGCACCCGTTCGTCACCGCGCAGCGTCATGCGCTCGATGGTGCGTCTGCCCCAGCCGACGTGCGGCAGCGGCAACTCGTCGTAGCTCTTCGCATCCCATTCGCGGGTCATGGCTGGTGCGCTCCTCACGGTGTCCGGCCGGCCGGAAGACCAGATCTCTTGACATCAAGATACTTTGCATCGAGAGAAATATTGGGGCTCCGCCCGTGCGGCCCACCCAAGCCGTGCGACCCGTGACGACCTCGCGCCCTACCCCTCGAGCAGGCCGGCGATGTCGTCGGAGGTGAGACGACCGCCGCCGGCACCGGCGTCGACGACGTCGTCGAAGAGCTTGCGCTTCTTCTCCTGCAGCTCCATGACCTTCTCCTCGATCGTGCCCGCGCTGACGTAGCGGTAGACCATGACGTGCTTGGTCTGCCCGATGCGATGTGCGCGGTCGATGGCCTGATCCTCGGCCGCCGGGTTCCACCACGGGTCGAGGACGATGACGTAGTCGGCCTCCGTCAGCGTCAATCCCGTACCACCGGCCTTGAGGGAGATGAAGAACGCGTCGGCCTC
Organism: Dermacoccus sp. CCH2-D9; assembly: GCF_001556795.1. NCBI lineage: Bacteria > Bacillati > Actinomycetota > Actinomycetes > Micrococcales > Dermacoccaceae > Dermacoccus > Dermacoccus sp. CCH2-D9. The sequence continues at coordinate 67,734 of NZ_LSJT01000047.1, read as the reverse complement.
GCCGCTCTTGAACTCGTCGACGACCTGCTGCCGGTTGCGCGTCGAGCCGTCGAGGTACGTTGTCGAGACGCCGGCGTCGGCTGCGGCCTCGCGCACGATCGCCAGGAAGTCGGTGAACTGACTGAACACGAGGGCGCGATGCCCCTCCGCGGCGATCTCGGCGAGTTGCTGCACGACCGTCTCGACCTTGCGGCTCACCGAACGCCCGGCGAACTCGTCGTCGACGAGGGCCGGGTCGAGTGCGAGACGACGCAGGCGGGTGAGCGCGGCCAGGATCTCGACACGGTTGGCGTCCGGGTCCTTGAGCAGGCCCATGAGGCGCTGCTGCTCGCGCCGCAGGTGCCGTTTGTAGACGCGCTCGTGCTGCGGCGACATCGCGACGTCGACGCGCTGCACCTGCTTCTCGGGCAGATCGGGCGCGACCTCGCCCTTGCGTCGACGCAGCATGAGCGGGCCGATGCGCCGTTGCAGGCCCTTGAGCGCGTCTGTGGCGACGTGCCCCTCCCCCTGCTCGATGGGCTTGCGGTAGCGACGGATGAACTCCTCCGGGCGTGGGAACAACCCCGGCGCGACGAGGTTGAACAGCGACCACACGTCCATGACGGAGTTCTCCAGCGGTGTGCCCGAGATCGCGAGCCCGAACGGCGCGCCGATCTTCTTGACGGCCTGGAAGGTCTGCGACGTGTGGTTCTTCACCATCTGCGCCTCGTCGAGGATCAGCGCGCGCCACCCGCAGGCATGGAACGCGTCGGCGTCGAGCCGTGCGACGGCGTAACTCGTCACGACGACGTGCGGAGCGTCCCGCTGGATCTCCTCGGCCACCTCGGTGCCGCGCTTCTTCGACGTCTCGGCGAGCACCTTCACCTTCAGCTCGGGCGCGAACTGCGCGGCCTCGCGCGCCCACACGCCCAGCACCGACGTCGGTGCGACGACGAGTGCGGGCGTCGTGTCGAGTTCGCCTGCGACGCGGGCGCGTTCGAGCATCGCGAGGGTCTGGATCGTCTTGCCGAGCCCCATGTCGTCGGCGAGCACGCCGCCGAGCCCCGCGTCCCACAGGTTGGCGAGCCAGGCGTATCCCTCGAGTTGGTAGGGGCGCAGGGTCGCCCGGAACGACGGGGGCAGCTCGACGCTCTCCGGGTTCCACCCCGACCTCGTCAGCCCCTCGACGGCCGCCTGCCACTGGGAGCGCTGCGCCTCGACGATGCCGAGCCCGACGAGCTGATCCCACAACCCGATGTCGTAGCGGCTGATCTGCAGGCCGTCGCTCTTCTTGTCGGTGAGTTGCTGCGCCTCCTCGAGCACCTGGGCGATGTCGAGCAGCTGCGGAGAGTCAAGGCGGAAGTACGTGCCCGATGGCAGCATCATGACGTCGCGCCCCTTGCTCATCGCCTCGATGAGGTTGGGGTACGGCACCTCCTGGCCGTCGACGCTGATCGTGATCTGCAGGTCGAGCCAGTCGGTTGCGAGGCCGGCCTCATTGACGCCGACCTGAACGATCGGATCGTCCTCGGCCTCCTCGTAGGCGGGCAACTCGCCCTTCATGACGACATCGACGCCGTCGATGGCCCGCAGCTCGGGGATGGCGTCGGCAAGACGCACGGCCTCCAGACCGGTCAGTTCGGCGGTCTGCTTGACCCATAGGTCGAAGGCCGGCACGGCGCGCGTCAGCCGCAGACGGCTCAACGGCAGCGCCGCGCGGGCGATGACGGCGGCCTCGCTGGAGAAATGGCGCCCGCGCCCCATCGGCGGCGAGGGGAGGCGACGTTCGCCGTACGTGAAGAACGTCTCGACCTTCGCCTTGCCGACGGTGACCGGCTCGACGACGAGCAAGAGGCGCGGTTCGACGGCGTCCGTCAGCGTCTGCGACGCATCGCTGACGCTCGTGTGTCGGCGGATCTGCGGCAGGAACTCGGCCTCGAACTCGGGCACGTCGGCTTCGGGCACCTCGATGACGTCGCCGAGCAGGAGCGGTTGGAGCAGGGCGTGCGGCGGTTCGTGGAACGGCACGAGCTTGAGGCTGCCGCGGTCGAGGATGGCGACGCCGTGGGCCGGATCGCCGACGAGCGTCGCCGTACCGAACTCGGGTTCGAGGTCGACGCCGACGACGTCGGCCGTCAGGACGAGCCCGCCATCGCGTCGGTGGACGCCGAGGCTCACCTCGGCCGCTTCGGCGAGAGTGACGCCCTCACCCGGCGTCGCGGCGAGCATCAGCGTGACGCCTGCGTCGGTCAGTTCGGCGAGCGCCTGCCAGACGCCGGGGCCCAGTTCGTCGAGGTAGACGGTCTGGCCGTTGCCGACCCGCGGTTTGTGGGGCGTGATGAAGCGGCGCAGCGCCTCGCTCTGGTGCTCCTCGGCCTCGGCGATGCCGGCACTGCTGCGGGCGTCGAGCCACGTCGCGGTGCGCGACCAACGGCCGGTACGCATGAGTTTCGTCGGTTTGAGCTCGAACCGCTGCACGGGCGTCGAATCGGTCAACGACGCCGGCCGAGCCTTCGGCTCGAACTGCAGGCCGACTTGCGCGCGCCATGCATCACTCGACGGGCTCGCCGACCGCGCCGCGGCGCGCTGCGACTCGTCCGGACCGAGGCTCGCCGTGAGCTTGTCACGCCACGAACTCGTCGAGGACGCCGCGGCACCGCCGAAGAGGGGAACGACGTTGGACTCGGCGGCGTTTCGCGTGCCGGACGGGGCCGATGTGCGGCTGACGCTGCCCTCGCGCACCCCCGACGTCAGCGCGCGACGAGCGGCGAGGATCGAGGCGACCGCATGCTTGCACTCGGTCGCGACAGGACATGTGCAGCGCGAGACCCACAACGGCTCACCGTTGCCGGCCTCACCCTTGTACGTGACGAGGCACTGATACGGCGCGAGACCGTTGCCGGTGACCGTGCCCATGAGGACACGCCCGCGATCAGCCGTCGCGAGCGCGATGACCTTGCCCCCGATGGCGTAGTCGAGACCACGCCCGAAGGCGCCGTCACCGACGACGGCGGCCAGGCCGACGTCCGTGCTCGTCAGCACCCACGTGGCCTCGTCCGGCTCGAACTTCATCACGTCCGCGAGGCTAGCGCAGCGCGGCGACAACCTCGGAATTCCGCGGAAAATGGCCGCTCGAGCGACGCAGCGAGCCGTAGGGTGGCGGCATGCACACGCCGTCGATCGTCCTGTGCGCGACGTGGGCGCCCCTCACCGCGGCCGACGTCGCGACGCTGGGCCCGGACAGCCTCGACGACGACGAACGCGCGCGGGCCCTGGCCGTGCGCTCGGACACCGCGCGCGGCGAGTTCGTCACGCGCCGTGCGCAGCTGCGCAATGAGCTGGCCAACCTCGCGGCCATTCCTCACGAGGACATCCGCTACTGGCGCGAGCCGTGCACGGCGTGCGGCAAGCCGCACGGGCGTCCACGCGCCGTCGGTCATGACGGGTTCTTCTCGACGAGCTCGACGCCGTGGATCACCGCGCTCGCCTCTGCGGACGTCCCCGTCGGGATCGACGTGGAGGTGCTGGCCGCGGCGTCGACCGTCACCGACGTCAGCCGGATGCTGCATCCCGGCGAGCAGGCCGTCATCGACGCAGCGGCGAGCGACGATGACGGACGTCGGGCCTTCACGCAGATCTGGACGCGGAAGGAAGCCCTGCTCAAGGCCACGGGTGAGGGGCTCAACGCGCCCCTCGATCGCGACGACGTCAGCGACCGCGCGCGCATGCCGCCCGGCTGGCGCATCGTCGACATCAGCGACGACCTCGAGGGCTACGACGGCCCGTCGACGTTCGGGGCCTGGGCGATGCGGTCGGATTGAGGGCTGCGGACGCCATCGGAGCCGTCGTCCACGAGACGAACGTGGACGCGAATCGCAGATGGGCGCGGGGGCATGCAGGGGCGAGGGGTCAGCCCCAGCCCAGCTCGTGGAGGCGGGCGTCGTCGAGGCCGAAGTAGTGGCCGATCTCGTGCAGGAGCGTGACGCGGATCTGTTCGATCACCTGTTCGCGGCTGTGGCTCAGCCGCTGGATGGGGCCGGAAAATAGGAAGATCTGGTCGGGCAGGGCTCCCCAGCCGTAGCCCTCGCCACGATCCGGTAGCGCGACGCCGACGTACAACCCGAGCAGCTCGCCCTCGCCGTGCGCGACGCAGGCCTGGGCGAGCTGCTCGCGTGACGGCTCGTCCTCGACCTGGAAGACGACGTTGTCGAGACGGTCGAGGAAGCGCTGCGGTACGCCGTCGAGTGCCTCGCCGACGGCGTCCTCGAACTGCTCCCGACTGAGGTGCGTCACATCTTCTGCGCGGTCTCGGCGACGGTCTTCGCGTACTCGGCAGCCTTGTCCGCCGCAGAGGCACTCACCGTCAGCATCGAGTACGACCCGCTGCCGTTCGGGATGACCATGGAGACACCGTGCACGGTGACACCCTTCGTCGTCAGCGTGTACTCCATCTGCTCTCCGGCGCCGGCCGGCGTCGTGATGCGGCTGTATTCACCGGTGGTGACCTTCATGTCGCTGGAACTGTTCGACCCGTTCGCACCGCTTGCAGCGTTGAGCTGGTTGAGTTCCTTCTCCAGCTGGGCCTTGCCCGCCAGGCTCGGACGCGTCACCTTGAGGACGTTGATGTTGTCGTTGAACCTCTGCGCCCCCGTGGCGTCGATCGCGAGGACGTCTGCGGCCGACGTCATCTGCGCGACGTACTTCTCGGGCGACATGCCGGACTTCTTCGCCATCGGCTCGAGCTGCTTCTTCACCGCGTCCTGCTTGTGCCGAGCTCACCGTCGACGACGGTCCACGACTTCGGCACCGCGAAGGACAACTTGTTCGCCGTCGCCTTCGCCAGCTGCGTGTCGGCGGGCAGCGCCGCGCTCGACGCGGCGACGGAGCTCGATGCGCTCGACGGCGAACTCGACTCGGACGCAGGGCTCGTCGACACATCGGTCGACGGCGCCGCACTCGACGAACCGCTCGCATTCGAGGCTGCGCTCGCGGCGGCGCTCGTCGCGCTGCTCGCGGCGGACGTACCGGAGTCGGAGCCCATCGAGCACCCCGTGAGCGTCAGGGCCGCGACGGCGCTCGACGCGAGCATCGCGCCCTTGATCGTCATCCGCCTCGTGGTGCGCTGGTGAGACATGGCAAACCCTCCCGATCGACGTGTGGTGGCTCGAGCCTAGCGCGGCAGCACCACCGGACGTCCGGTATTCGGGTCAGGATGCACGACGCACGGGATGCCGTACAGCTGCTCGGCGAGCTGCGCCGTCAGCACGTCGGTCGGCTCGCCCGCCGCGACGATCTCACCGTCCTGCATCGCGACGAGATGGTCGGCGTAGCGCGCCGCGAGGAACAGGTCGTGCAGCACCATGACGACGGTCGTTCCGTGCTCGCGGTTGCGGCGGCGGACGACGTCGAGCAGTTCGACGGCGTGGCCGATGTCGAGGAAGCTCGTCGGCTCGTCGAGCAGGAGGATGCCGGTCTGCTGCGCGAGCACCATCGCGAGCCACACCCGCTGACGCTGGCCGCCGGAAAGAGAATCGGCGGTGCGTTCTGCCAGTTCGCTGACGCCCGTCGCCTCCATCGCCGCGGCGACGGCAGCGTCGTCGTCGGGCCCGCCGCGCCCGAGCAGGCCCTGGTGCGGGGTGCGTCCCTGACGCACGAGCTCGGCCACCGTCATCCCCTCCGGCGCAATGGGGTGTTGCGGCAGCAGCGCGAGGGCCTTGGCGACCTCGCGCGTCGGCGTCGCGTCGATGCTGCGCCCGTCGAGAAGCACATCGCCGGCCGCGGGCTTGAGCAGCCGCGCCAGGCCCGCGAACAGCGTCGACTTGCCGCAGCCGTTCGCGCCGATCAGCACGGTGACCGCGTTCTCGGGCACCTCGAAGGTGATGCCTCGCACGATGTCGGGGCCTGCGGAACGCCCGGATCCGTAGCGCAGGACGAGGTCATGGGCGGCGAGGGACGTCACGAGGCACGGCCTTTCGAACGGCGGGGCGGGCGCTGCGAGGTCAGCAGCAGCCAGGCGAGGACAGGCGCACCGGCGAGGCCGGTGATGATCCCGACGGGCAGCTTGTTGTCACCGGGAACGAGGTAGGCACCGACGTAGTCACCCGCGATCGTGATGATCGCGCCGACGAGAGCGGCCGCGACGATGGCGGTGCGGCCCATGAGGCGCCGCGAGATCGGGCCGGCGAGCAGCGCGACGAACGAGATCGGCCCGCAGACACTCGTCGTCACGGCCACACCGATGACGACGACGCCGAACGTCACGGCGCGCACGAACCCGTCGGGCACGCCGAGGCCGATGGCGAGCGGGCGCCCCATCTCGAGCACGCGCAGCCAGTGCGCGAGGGCCGCGAGGACGACGAGCACGAGCGCGCCGACGACGGCGAGCCGGGTGATCTGCGGCCACGACACGGCCGAGACGGACCCGGCGAGCCAGGCCATCGCGTCCTGCGCCTGGTAGGCGTTCGACTCGAGCAGGATCCACTGGATGAGCGACTGCAGCGCGGCGGCCAGGGCGATCCCGACGAGGATCATCCGCGGCGTCTGCCCGCGTGCCATCCCGAGGATCACCGCGGAGACGGCGAGGCCACCCGCGATGGCGGCGCCCGTCACGCCCGCGCCGCTCCAACCGAGGATCGTCGTGCAGAACACGGCCGCGGTGCTCGAGCCGAGCGAGATGCCGAGGACGTCGGGGCTGGCGAGGGGATTGCGCACGAGCGACTGCATCGCCGCACCGCACGCCCCGAACACGGCGCCCGCGAGCAGGCACGCGAGCGCGCGCGGCAGCTTCGACTCCATGACGATGTAGTTGGCGGCCGGCACGTCGACATGCTCGCCGCGAAGGATGCGGACGAAATCGGGAATCGTCACGGTGAAGTCACCGAGCAGGCACCGGGCCAGAAAGACGCCGAACGTCACGAGCACCAGCGCAACCAGCATGACGCCCCGACGTCGGCGGCGCGCGGCGTCGAACGTGTTGGGCGTCGTGGCGTGTGCTGCCGTCGCGCGCTTCACAGCGACCTCATTCGTGCGACGACCCACAGCAGTGCCGGGCAGCCGAGGACGGCCGTCATGATGCCGACCTGCACCTCACCGGGCGGGGAGACGATGCGGCCGAGGGTGTCGGCCAGCACGACGATGCACGCGCCGAGCACCCCCGCGGCCGGCACGAGGACGCGGTAGGACGTGCCGATGAGCGGGCGCAGGACATGCGGCGCGACGAGCCCGACGAACGCGATGGGCCCGGCGATACCCGTCGCGGCCGCGGCGAGCAGGACGCCCGCTCCACCGATGACGAGCCGCAGCCGGCCAGGACGCTCGCCGAGGCCGGCGGCGACGGAATCGCCCATGGCGAGGACGTCGAGGCGGCGTCCGGAGGCCAGCAGGACGAGAAATCCGATGAGCAGGAACGGCACAGCCGGCACGAGATCGCCGAGGTCACGGCCGGCGACGGACCCGACCTGCCAGAAGCGGTAGGTGTCGAGCGACTTGCCGTTGGAGACGAGCACGGCCTGCGCGATCGACGACGTGCCCGCCGTGAACACCATGCCGGACAGCGCCAGCGTCAGCGGCCCCGACTGCGACGCCTGCCCGAGAGCGCGCGCACCGAACGTCGCGAGAGCCATGACGGCGACCGCCGCGACGGCGGCGCCGACGAGCGACAGCAATACGTACCCGAGTAGGTTCGAGACGCCCCACCACGTGATGCCGATGACAACGGCGAGCGCCGAGCCCGCGTTGATGCCGAGGATGCCGGGGTCGGCCAGCGGGTTGCGGGTGATGCCCTGCATCGCCGTCCCCGCCATCGCGACGGCAGCGCCCACGATGATGCCGATGGCGGTGCGGTCGCCGCGCGAGGCGAGCAGCGCCGAGACGTCACCGCCGTGGAACGAGCCCGCCCCGACGGTGAGCGAGACGGCGAACGCGAGCAGCAGCGGCAGCGTCAGGCCGCCTGCGAGCACGCGGCGGGCGTCGATGCGCGGCGTGCGACGCTGGTCGGTGCCGGCGCGGGGCGCGGCGGGAGTCGACATCGTCACCCTTTCCAGTGGAACGACGATTCGCCCGGCGCGTCACACCGTCGCGCGGTGGCAGCCGGGCGAACCCTCGAACGAGCCTACGCTCAGGCCTTCTTCGCGGCCTCGGCGAGCTTCGGCAGGAAGGTGTCGATCGCGACGGGGATCGACAGCGGCGTCGGGCTGGCCATCGTCTCGGACGCCTTCTGGTCGGTCAGCGCGAGGTAGCTGCCCTTCTTGAACGCGGGGATCTGCGACAGCAGCTTGTCGGAGGTGATCTTCTTCGTCGTCGCCGCGTCCACCGCGTCGAAGACGACGATGTCGGCGTCGAGCTCGGAGGCCTTCTCGGCCGACAGTTCCGTGGAGAACGTCTTCGCGCCCTGGCTCGCCTTGGTGACGAACGACGGCGTCTTGAGACCGAAGTCGGCGAGGCCACGCGGACGGTTGTCGTTGAGTGTGTAGACGGTGATCGAGTTGAGCTTGGCCGCGTCGAAGTAGACCCAGGCGACGCTCTTGCCCTTGAGTTCGGGGTGCTTGTCGAGGGCGGCCTTGACCTTGGCCTGCGTGTCGGAGATGACCTTCTCGCCCTCATCCTTCTTGCCGAGCGCCTCGGCGATCATCTTCGTCGACTCCTGCCACGACGTGCCGTACGGGTACGTCGGGTAGGCGAGGGTGGGAGCGATCTTCGTCAGCTTGTCGTACTCAGCCTGCTTGAGGCCCGAGTTCGTGCCCGAGATGAAGTCGGGCTGGTACTGGGCGACCTTGTCGACGGGCGTGCCGTCGGCATCGCTGTAACGCTCGGGTGCCTTGCCGCCGACCTCCTTGAGCTTCGCGTCGAACCAGTCGCTCGACTTCGCGGCGTTGCCGCCCCACGTGATCGCCGGCGCGGCGACGGGCACGACGCCGAGCGCGAGCAGGATGTCGGCGTCCGACCAGCCGGCCGTGACGACCTTCGTCGGGGCCTTCTCGAGCTTCGCCGTGCCGAGGGCATGCTTGATCGTGACGGGGAAACCCGCGCCGCTACCCGCCGAGCCGGCCGATCCCGACGTGGCGCTCGAGGCCTTGTCGGACGACGAGCCGGTGCTGCAAGCGGCGAGGGCGCTGGTGGCACCGGCGGCGGCGATGGCGAAGAAGCCACGGCGGTTGATCATGCGGACGACCTTTCGTTCAGGCGCACGACGGCACCCGTGTCATGACGTGATGGTTCTCGCGAGGCCCTGCCGGACCGCGAGTTAGGCAATGCTAACCTTAGAGAAGTCGAGATCGTCAACCGCGCGGACTGAGGCTCACGTCGCGTCTCAGATAGGTGCGGGGACGGCATCACCACCGGCCACGGCAGTCACCGCCGGGCCACCGAAGGAAGGCGGGACGCGTGAGCGACCAGCCCCACGACGCGATGACGCCACCACGCACCCTGCTACGGGTCGAGCGCGGCGAGGCGGGCCGTGTGCTGCGCGAACTGCGCGCCCAGGACTTCGTCTTCACCGTGCTCGAGCGCGAACAACCATCTTCGCGGCTCGTGCGGATTCGATTCTCGGGCAACGGTTTTCTGCGTACACACGCGCCGTATCCGACGATGTGGGTGCGGCTGTGGTTCGCCGATCGCTCCGGCACGGGTGCGGGGCATCAGCGGGCGTACACGCTCGTCGACCCCGACGTCCCGACGGACACGTTCTGGCTCGAGTTCGCCATCCACGACGGTTCCGCGACGGCGTGGGCGCTCGGCGCGCAACCGGGCGATCAGGTCGAAGCAAGCCTCTACGGTTCGGAACCGTCGCTGCCGGGCTGCGACGACGTCGACCATCACCTGCTCGTCGGCGACCCCGCGTCACTGCCCGCGATCAACTCGCTGCTCGACGCCCTGTCGCCGGCGCCGACGACCGTCGTCCTCGAATGGACGCACCCTGACGACCGCGCACTGCCGGTGCGACTGCGCGACGGCGACGCGCTGCGCTGGGTGCGCCGCGAACGTGACGGCGGCGCGCTGCTCGACGCCGTCGACGAGGTGCTCGCCGACCTGAGCCAGTTGGGCGACCCGGCGCTCGGGCGCACGTGTCGCGGTGATCGACCGAATCTTCTTGCCGTACCGGCCGATTGCCCGCGCGTTTTCGCGTGGGGTGCGTGCGACACCGTCACGACACGAGCTCTGACGAAGAAGCTGCGCGCCGCGGGTCTCGCGAAGAACTGCGTCAAGACGCTCGGCTACTGGCTTCCCTCCACCCAGACCGCTGCCCTGACGGGCTGACGCTCGACGCGAGCGATCGGCGCAGCCGCCCGCCGCGCCGATCGTGCTGAGCGTTCCTCACTCGTTCGGGATGTTGCGTTCCAGCTCGGCCAGCCAAGCGCGCGACGACGCGTCGGACGGCATGCGCCAGTCACCACGCGGCGACAGTGCGCCGCCGGCGCTCACCTTCGGCCCGTTCGGCAGTGCCGAGCGCTTGAACTGCTGGCTGAAGAAGCGCTTGTGGAACACCTCGAGCCACTTCTTGATCTCGGCGAGGGAGTAGGCGGGGCGCTCGTCGTCGGGGAAACCGCTCGGCCAGCGCCCTTCGTCAGCGTTCTGCCAGGCGTGCATCGCGAGGAACGCGATCTTGCTCGGGCGCGCACCGTGCGTCAGCACGTGGTACAGCGTGAAGTCCTGCAGGTTGTAGGGGCCGATGGAGTCCTGCGTCGACTGCGGCTTCTCGCCCTCCTTCGTCGGCACGAGCTCGGGCGAGATCTCGGTGTCGAGGATCGACAGCAGCGTCTCGCCGACCTCGGCGGAGAACTCGTCACCCGAGGCGACCCAGCGGATGAGGTGCTGCATCAACGTCTTCGGCACGCCCGCGTTGACGCCGTAGTGCGACATCTGGTCGCCGACGCCGTACGTGCACCAGCCGAGCGCGAGTTCGGACAGATCGCCGGTGCCGAGGACGATGCCACTCTTCTGATTCGCGATGCGGAACAGGAAGTCGGTGCGCAGGCCGGCCTGGACGTTCTCGAACGTCACGTCGTAGACGGGCTCGCCGCTGCCGGCGGGGTGGCCCATGTCCTTGAGCATCTGCGTCGCCATCGGCCGGATGTCGACCTCCTCGAACGTCACGCCGAGCGCTTCGGCGAGCTTGTACGCGTTCGACTTCGTGTGATCGCTCGTCGCGAAGCCGGGCATCGTGTACGCGAGGATGTCGGTGCGCGGGCGCCCGACACGGTCCATCGCCCGGGCGGCGACGATGAGGGCGTGCGTCGAGTCGAGGCCACCGGAGACGCCGATGACGATCTTCGGCGCGCCGATCGAGCGCATGCGCTGCTCGAGGCCCGAGACCTGAATCTCATACGCCTCGTAGCAGTCCTGCGCGAGCTGCGCGTCGTCGGCGGGGACGAACGGGAAGCGCTCGATCTCGCGGAGCAGGCCGCGGTCACCGTCCGGGGCGCCGAGTTCGAACGGCACCTCACGCAGCGGACGCGCCGGGCCGATGCCCGGACGGTTGTCGTCGTAGCTGTTGAAGCGCATGCGGGCCTGGCGGATGGCGCCCAGGTCGACGTCGGCGATGCTCGTGCGCGGGCCGCTCGGGAATCGCTCGGATTCGGCGAGCAGCGTGCCCTGGTCGTAGATCATCGTCTGCCCGTCCCAGGCAAGGTCGGTCGTCGACTCACCCTCGCCGCTCGCGGCGTAGACGTACGCGGCGAGGGTGCGGAACGACTGGCTCTGCACGACGAGGCTGCGCTGCGACGACTTGCCGATCGTGATCGGCGAGCCCGACAGGTTCATGAGGACGCTCGCGCCGGCCGCGGCGGCCTCGGACGACGGCGGGATCGGCACCCACACGTCCTCGCAGATCTCGACGTGGATCGCGAGGTCGGGCAGGTCGACGGCGCGGAAGATGAGGTCGGGCCCGAACGGCACCTCGCCCAGGTCGCCGAGGTCGATGTACTGCCCGCGCTGGTCGAGACCCGGTGCATACCAGCGCTTCTCGTAGAACTCCTTGTAGGTGGGCAGGTGGCTCTTCGGCACGACGCCGAGCACCTCGCCGTCCTTGATGACGACGGCACAGTTGAACAGCCGCGTGCCCTTGCGCAGCGGCGCGCCGACGGCGAGCACCGGCGTCAGACCTTCGGAGCCGTCGACGATCGTCTTGATGGCCGCGAGCACGTCGTCGAGCAGCACGTCCTGGAAGACGAGGTCGTCGATGCTGTAACCGGTGAGGTCGAGTTCAGGGAACACCGCCGCTGCGACGCCCCGGTCGTGCAGCTCGCGGGCGACTTCGAGCACGCGCGCCGCGTTCGTCGTCGGATCAGCGAGCGCGACGGGATGCGTCACCGCAGCAACGCGCGCAAAACCGTGAGCATAGAGCGAGCGGAAGTTCATGCCGTCAGTGTGTCAGCCGGGGGTGCCAACCGCGAGCGTCAGGCAGGCCGGACTCGTGGTGATCTCGGAAGCACGCAGCGACGGCGCCGTCGTCGTCGCCTGTTCAGGGGAGGCCGGGTGCGTGGCGAACCTCGCGAGCAGATGCGCCCGCTTCACTCCGCCGGCTGGCCCTCGCTGTGGCGCGTCGACCACAGACCCGCGGCGAGGCTTGCGCCCCACACCAGGAACAGCGGATCCCAGATCCAGGCGTGCCCGATCATCGCGGCACGGTCGAAGCCTCCGTCAGGGCGAACGGCGCCGAGCAACACGGCGTTGGCGAGCACCGTGTTCGCGCCACCCCACGCCACGAGCACGACGCTCCCTACCCAGCAGACGGGGCGCGTCAGACGACGCAGCGGCCAGCCCCGCCTCGCCAGCCAGAGCGGAGCGACCGCACTCACGCCCTTGACCAACGCCACCGGGTACAAGACCCACATGATGTCGGCGAACTGAGCCACGAAGCTGTCACCCATCGTCCACAACAACCCCCGCTCACCCAGCGCCCAGTAGAGCGTCACCGCGGCATGGATGACGCCGGCGAGTGCGGCGAGGACGAACCAGCACGACGCTGACGAGCGGCGACCTGACGGTTGGACGGTCACGCTCTCACCTGCCCGTCGAAGGGATGATCATGCCCGCTGAGTCAGCTGACGGTAGGTGCCGACGCTGCTGCCGGAACATGCAGATGGGCGTCGAAATAGTCGTGGATACGCTGCTAGGCGCGCTCGGCGTCGTCGCGGCTGCCGCCGAAGCCGGCCACGTGCCACAGCGGCGCGAGCGTCGGAATACAAATCGGGCACGATGACGACGTACCCCCACGACGCCATGCGTTCCGCGTGCGCACGCATGTCGTCGTTCACGCCGAAGATCTCCATCACCATGACGACGCCGGGCCACGGCCCGTCCCCGCCAGGGCGCGCAAGGTAGGCGGAGAGGCGCTCAGAGCCACCCTGCTGCCTCGAAGCCTGAGCCAGATCAACGGTGCGCATCAGGACGTCAGCCATGCCGTGACCGTACTCCAGAGGCCCCCACGCCCCGCTACGCCGCGACGTGAACATCGAACGAACACCCGTGCGACGAGCGGGCACAGCCGCGTCGAATGCGCCGTGCCAGAGCCGGAGCGGGCGACGTCCGCCGCCGATCAGCCGCGAGGTGTTCCGTCACCGCCCTACATCTGTAGTGTGACGTGAGACACGTTCACAGCCGTTGGAGGCCCCATGTCCACCCTCACCACTCGGATCCCCCGCCGCCTGGTCGAGCACGCCAAACCCGGCGTGCGCTGGAGCCTGCAGCACGCCATCCCGCGCAGGGCGCTGGTGCGCGTCGCGTCGCAGGGCGACCCGCAGGGGGTGCTGAGCACCGAGACGACGGGCCTGCTGGCGGAGGAGCTCGCGCCGATCCTCGCGCGCATCCGCAGTGGCGGAGCCATCGTGGGCGGCAAGCTCTCGACGCTGACAGGCGAGCACGACGCCGTCAACGAGGTGCTGACGAGCAACGACTTCCGCACCGGCTTCCCCGGCGACACCTCGCGCGCGGTCCGCGGCGCGCTGACGTGGGCGGCGAGCACGACGATCGGGCCGCTCGAGCCGCCGTCCCTGCTGGCCACGGACGGCCCCACGCACACGCGCAACCGCAAGCTCGTCACCCGCGTGTTCACCGCGCGCGCCGTCGAGGCCCTGCGCGAACGCACCGAGCAGGTCGCCACCGAGCTGCTCGACGACCTCGAGGCCGACGCGCGCGCCGGGCATGACGTCGGCTCGTCGCGCGCTACTGCGAGCAGCTGCCCGTCACCGTCATCGCCGAGATCCTGGGGGTGCCCGAGAGCGAGTACGAGACTGTGCTGCGTCTCGGCGGGCACGCCGCTTCGAGCCTCGACCTGGGGCTCGACTGGGCGACGTTCCGCCGCACCGAGAGCGCGCTCGACGAGTTCGACGCGTGGCTCGAGACCCACCTCGCCGCCAAGCGAGCGCAGCCGGGTGACGGCCTGTTCAGCGCGCTCATCCAGGCGCAGGACGACGGCGTCGGTCTCAGCGACCGGGAGCTCAAGTCGGTGGCCGGGCTCGTCCTCGCCGCCGGTTTCGAGACAACCGTCAACCTGCTCGGCAACGCCATCCGGCTCATCGTCGGCCACCCCGAGCAGCTCGCGGCGCTGCGCAGCGGCGAGGCGTCCTGGCTCAACGCCGTCGAGGAGACGCTGCGTTTCGACCCGCCCGTGCTGCTGACGGCGCGCACGGCGACGTGCGACACGCGCGTCGCGGACGTCGACGTCGCCGCCGGGACGCTCGTCGTCACCGTCCTGGCGGCAGCCAATCGCGACCCGAAGATCTTCGACGACCCCGACGCGTTCGACGTGCACCGCGAGAACGCGCGCGAGCACCTGGCGTTCTCGGCCGGGCGCCACTTCTGCCTCGGCGCGGCCCTGTCGCGGATGGAGAGCGAGGTCGCGCTGCGCGCGTTCTTCGACCGCTTCGACGTCGAACTGCTGCCGGGCGCCACCCGTCGGCCCACGCGCATCCTGCGGGGATACGCGACGCTGCCGGCGCGGTTGGCGGCGCGCGCCTGATCGGAAGGTACGACGAGAAGCACGCGAGGCCGACCGCGGCGCGATCGTCGCAGGTGCCGCGCACGACCCAGGCGCCCCGGCGGACAGCGCGGCCCCCGTCATCACCACCCTAGAATCAAGCGACCCCGACGTCAGCCGAAAGCAGCCTCAGTGACCATTCCCGACGCACCTCCCGGATCGACGAAGAGCCGCCGCATGATGGAGCGGCTGCTGGCCGCGCGTCAGCAGCTCATCAGCTTCGTCGTCGTCGGCGGGCTCGCCTTCGTCGCGGACGCCGGCGGGTTCAACGTGCTTCGCTATGCCGGCCCCGATGGGCACGGCATCATGTACGACCAGGCCGTCACGGCGAAGCTCGTCTCGACGGCGCTCGGCGTCCTCGTCGCGTGGCTCGGCAACCGCTACTGGACGTTCAAGGACACACGGCGCGAGCAGGTGCACCACGAGGTGCTCATCTTCCTCGCCGTCAGCGCCGTCGGCGGACTCATCGCCATGGGCTGCCTCGGATTCAGCCACTACGTCCTCGGCCTGACGAGCAAGCTCGCGGACAACATCTCTGCCAACGGCGTCGGGCTCGTGCTCGCGACACTGTTCCGGTTCTGGGGCTACAAGACGCTCGTGTTCGTCGCGGGCAAGCCTGCTGAGGACGTCGAGGTCGAAGCTATTGACGCACCGCCGGCCGCATGAGTGACGCGCACGGCGGGTGGACGACGACGGGCTCCCGCGAGGTCTACTCGAACCCGTGGATCGCCGTGCGCGAGGACGCCGTCCTACGACCCGACGGCGGCGAGGGCATCTACGGCGTCGTGACGATGCAGCATCCGTCGGTGTTCGTCGTCGCGATGGATGACGACGGGGCCGTGCTCATGGTGTCGCTGTATCGCTACGCGACGCGCGGCATGTCGCTGGAGGTCCCGGCAGGCGGGTGCGACGGCGACGACCCGCTCGACGCAGCACGCCGCGAGCTGCTCGAGGAGACCGGTTTCGTGGCATCCGAGTGGCACGAGATCGGGCGGATGAACGCGCTCAACGGCGTGTGCGATGCACCCGAGTTCGTCTATCTCGCAACGGGTCTGACGATCGGCGGCCGCGCGGACGTCGAGCCGCCCGGCAGCGTCGGTGCCCTGGGTGACGGCACCGTGGCCGACGCAGCCGACATCGCGAGCGCCACCGTCGACGTGGAAGCCGAGCAAGCTGCCGAGGGCATCGACGCCGTCCGCTTCGTACCATGGGACGAGGCGATGAGCCTCGTCCGTGACAGCACCATCAGCGACGGCGAGACCGTCGCGGCCCTCATGTACGCGGCACTCGCGACGGGGCGCATCTGAAACCCGGAGATCGTGTCCTGCGCGCCCTCGGAACGCAGCAGCACACTCCAACCCGGCCCACCCGTTCGCATCCGAACGACACCTTGCGTCAATCGCGCCCCAACTCGTCAGTAACGCTCTACCGTCGAGACGGACGCTCGCGCTCGGGCGTCCGACCTGCGCTTCACCAGACCCGAGGAAGACATGCCGACCGACGTCGAAATCGCCGCTGCCACACCGATGCTGCCGATCGAGGAGATCGCCGCGAAGATCGGCATCTCCGCGAACGAGATCTTCCGGTACGGCCCGCACAAGGCGAAGGTCTCGCTGCCATACGTGCAGGGCATGCAGCGACGCGAGGGCAGCAAGCTCATCCTCGTCACCGCGACGAGCCCGACGCCCGCCGGTGAGGGCAAGACGACGACCACCGTCGGCCTCGTCGACGGCCTCGCCCACATCGGTGAGACGGCCGCCGCTGCGCTGCGCGAGCCGTCGATGGGCCCCGTGTTCGGCATGAAGGGCGGCGCCGCCGGGGGCGGCAAGAGCCAGCTCAACCCGATGACGGACATCAACCTGCACTTCACCGGCGACTTCGCCTCCATCGCCGAGGCGCACAACCTGCTCGCGGCGCTGATCGACAACCACCTGCAGCAGGGCAACGAACTGGGCATCGACCCGCGCCGCATCACGTTCAAGCGCGTGCTCGACATGAACGACCGCGCACTGCGCGACATCGTCATCGGCCTCGGCGGCCCGACGAACGGCGTGCCGCGCGAGTCGGGCTTCGACATCGTCGTCGCCTCCGAGGTCATGGCGATCTTCTGCCTCGCCACGTCGATCGACGACCTCAAGGAGCGCCTCGGCCGCATCGTCGTCGGCCACACCTACGACACGGAGCCCGTGACGGCCGCCGACCTCGGCGCCCACGGCGCGATGACGGCACTGCTCGCCGACGCGCTCGCGCCCAACCTCGTGCAGACGCTCGAGGGCAACCCGGCATTCGTCCACGGCGGCCCGTTCGCGAACATCGCGCACGGCTGCAACTCGGTGACGGCGACGAACACTGCTCTCGCGCATGCCGATTGGGTCGTGACGGAGGCCGGCTTCGGCGCCGACCTCGGCGCCGAGAAGTTCATCGACCTCAAGTGCCGCTTCACCGGCCTGCGCCCCGACGCCGCCGTCCTCGTCGCGACGATCCGCTCGATGAAGTACCACGGCGGCGTCGCCGTCACCGACCTGACGAGCGAGAACGTCGACGCGATGCGCTCCGGCATGAGCAACATCGAACGGCACCTGCACAACCTGCGCGAGGTGTGGGGCCTGCCCGTCGTCGTCGGCCTCAACCGCTTCCCCAGCGACACCGACGCCGAGATCGCCGCGTTCGTCGAAGGCATCGAGAAGCTCGGCGCGCGCGTCGAGGTGTGCACCCACTTCTACGATGGCGGCGCCGGCGCGGCGGGCCTCGCGCGCGCCATCGTCGAGGCGACCGAGGGCGGCACGCCCGATCTCCACTTCACCTACGACGACGGTCTGACGCTCGTCGAGAAGGTCGAGAAGATCGCGACGACGATCTACGGTGCCGGCTCGATCGCCATTCCGCCGGTGGTGGCGAAGCAGATCTCACAGTTCGAGGCCGAGGGCTACGGCCACCTGCCCGTCTGCATCGCCAAGACGCAGAAGTCGTTCACGACCGACGACGCGATGCGCGGCGCCCCGTCCGGCCACGTGCTCGAGGTGCGCGAAGTTCGCCTCGCCGCCGGCGCCGGCTTCGTCGTGTTCGTCTGCGGATCCCTCATGACGATGCCCGGCCTGCCCAAGAAGCCCGCCGCGCTGGCCATCGACGTCGACTCCGAAGGCCACATCACCGGCCTGTTCTGACCAGCCTGTTCTGAACCGCCTGATCTGACCAGACGATTCCAGGCCTGCGCCGGGCCGGCCCTCGGCCGCCCCCGCCGTTCCGCGTCGCGTCGCGGCGCCGCCCGCCCTCTCGCGTGCAAGTGCACCCGGGTGCACTTGCACGCAGGTGCATGCGGGCGCATGGGTATAGGCGACGCGTCGTCAGGGAACGAGTTTGCGCAGGATCCGCGCGAGGTCGACGCGATCAGCCGCGTCGAGACGGTCGACGAATACCTCGCACACTCTCGCCACATGAGGGGGCGCGGCCTTCTCGATGGCTGCGCGCCCCTCACGCGTGATGACGACGCGCGCGCCACGCGCGTCCTCGGCCACGTCATGGCGCTCGACGAGACCACGCTTGGCCATGCGCGTCACCTGGTGAGAGACGCGGCTTCGTTCCCACTGCAACCCCGCGGCGAGTTCGGAGAGGCGACGTTGCCCGTCGGGTGCGTCGGTGAGATGAACGAGTACCTCGAAGTCAGGCTCGGAGAGGCCACTGGCCTTGAGGTCGCGCGCGATGACTACGTGCTGACGAGCATGAACACCCAGCCAGGCGCGCCACAACGCTTCCTCGTCGGAGCGCAGCCATCGACCGTCGTGATTCATACCACTCACCCTAGCGCCTGGTTGACACGTCACCTACCGAGCATGCCAAGCTTTAGGTGACACATCACCAACCTTGTGAGGGCCGATGCGCACCACCGGCAACCTGTTCACCCTGCCCGCCCCGATCCGTGACGCCGGGCTCCTGCTGGCCCGCGCCCTGCTCGGAGCCGTCCTCATCCGCCCACGGATGGCAGAAGCTGCACACGAACGGCATCGACGCCACCACCGCGATGTTCGAGAAGATGAGCGTCCCGGCGCCGCACGCCTCCGCATGGTTCGCGGCCCTCACCGAACTCATCGGCGGCGGCATGCTCGTGCTCGGCGTGCTGACGCCGCTCGCCGGCCTCCTCGTCGCCGTCGACCTCGCCGGTGCCTGGTGGTTCGTGCACCGCAGCCACGGCGTCTTCGTCGACGAGAGCGGTTGGGAACTCGTCGCCGCCCTCGGCCTCGCCGCCTTCGTCTTCGCGATCGTCGGCCCCGGCCGCTGGAGCGTCGACGGCCTGCTCAACCGCCTGCGCAGCCGCGGAGCCACCAGCGACGAGAGCCGCACTCCCAACGCCCTCACGCACGAGGACACCGCCGCGCGCGGCGCTCACGTCGCCGGCGCAGCCACCGACGGTACGGCTGACGACACGCGCGCGACGGCGCCGGCCTGAGTCTGCTCCGAGCCGGCGGCCCCACCCGCCGTACCGAAGAGACGAGGCCCCCGACCTGCACGAGCAGGATCGGGGTCTGGCGCGTCAGAGCCCGGCGCTGACGACGATGGGAATACTCACGCAGCGACTCGGTGGCCGATCGTCGAGGTAGACCCGACCCCAGCGGGGACGAGGGCGCTCACAGGTCGGTCAGACATCACGCCACTCAAGGCAGGACGCGGCTCAGGGCAGAACGCGCGGGCTGTATTTCGCCGCGCGAGCTTCGGCCAGCTGCGCCTGCTTGGCGCCGGCCTTCGCGAACGCCGCCTTGCGCGCCTTCGCCGTGTTCTGCGCCATGAGCAGGACGAGCTGTTCGGCGCGCTCGCGCCGGAACGTCGTGCGTGCCGACGTGTTCCATGACCGGTTGAACAGACGCTTGGCGGCGGCCAGCTGGTCGGGAGACTTCTGCGTCAGCTCGTGCGCCAGATCCATCGCCGCGGCGAGCGGGTCGTCAGCCACCTCCGACGCGAGGCCCAGTTCGACCGCGCGTTCACCGGAGAGCATCTCGGCGGTCATCGTCAGCTTCTTCGCGACGTCGATGCCGACGAGTTCCTTGAGCGACTGCACGCCCGACATGTCGGGAATCAGCCCCCACTTGCCCTCGAGCACCGCCCACTGTGCATCACTTGTCGTGTAGCGGTAGTCGCCGGCGAGCGCGATCTGCAGCCCGCCGCCGTAGCAGTGCCCGTGCACCGCGACGATGACGGGCACCGGCACGCGCCGCCACGCCCAGCAGGCCTCCTGGAACGTGTTCGTGCCACGCCACGGACGCGGCAGGAAGACGGGCACGATCTTCGCTGGCTTCGCCATCACCTCACCGAAGTCGAGGCCCGCGCAGAACGACCGCCCCTCCCCCGAGATGACGACGGCGCGCACCCCCTTGTTGCGGCGCACGTGATGCGCAGCGGCGACGAGCTCGCCGAGCATCGGCAGCGTCAGGCCGTTCAACTTCTCCGGACGGTTCAGCTTCACGTGCGCGATGCCGCCCGTGATCGTCGTCTCCACATTCGCCATCCCGCCAGCCTAGTGACGCGACCCGCCCGCGTGGGGCGATTCGTCGACGACGGCACGCGACGTGGCGTGCGGGCACGGATCCGGCGCAGCCATTCCGAGCACCGGGCCCAGACGTCACGACACGTCGGCGCGACGGCGGTCGACCTCGTGCCCTCGACCCCGAGGCTCTCAAGGACGTGCGCCTCGTGCTGGGCACCGGAGAAGAGTTCGAACGCGATGACCATGATTCACGGCACGATCGTGCAGATCGCGAGGACGACAGCGAGCGAGACGCCGTGCGCGGCGAGGAACACCGCGAAGCCGAGCACGACGAGGGCGAGCGCCAGGATCGCGGTGTGCAGGCCCGCCCACAGCTGCGTCGTGAAGTAGTAGGCGAGAAACAGGCCGACGACGAAGACACCGACGGGCACCGCCAGCGCCGCCGCGGCGACGACGGGGTCGACGTGCATGCCCGAGACGTTCTCGAACGCCTGCGTCATGACGTGCAGACCACCACCGACGGCCGCGAGCACCGGCCAGATGAGGAAGTGTGGCTGTACCCGAACCCGAACGAGCGGCTGCGGCGTCGGTGCAGCACCGCACCGAAGTTGGGGATGAATTACGCCCACCAGAACCCGAACGCGGCGGCCGCTGATGGCGACGAGCACGGCGCCCGTCCAGTCGATGCCCTGGCCCTCGGTGTCCTTGATGCCCGGGAGCGTCAGGACGGTACCCGTGACGATCTCACCGATCGTGATGATCGTCAGCAGGCCGCGCCGTTCGACGATGTGATGCGCGTGCCATGGCGTCCCGGTGCCGCGTTCGGCGACGGCGGGCCCGGCGAGTTCGATGGGCGTCACGAGCATGCCGAGCGTGAAGATGACGACACCGATGATCTGCACCATCGTCAGCAGCCGATACAGCCAGTCGTCGGTGTCGTAGGCACTCGCGAACCATGAGTAGTCGATCCACGCCCAGATGAGGCCGAAGCTCGTGAAACACAACGATCCGACGCCCGCCGCGATGTGCCCGTGCGAGTGCGCGAGCTGCGACGCGCCCGTGGCGACGGCGAGCGTCAGGTCGAAGAGCAGCTCGAGCGTGCTCGCGACGCGTCCACCCTCGTGCGGTCGCGCCCGCTCATGGGGCGCAGACGCGAACGCAGACTGTCGGGACCGACACGACTGGGCGCGGCTTCACTCATGCGCATCATGTGACGGCAGTGCGACGCCGCCCCGCGCCATGCCCACTTCGACTCCTGGCGCGTCCGCGGCTCAGGCGGCGATCTCGACGAGCGAGCCGTCCACCACCTCGTACGTGCGGGCCCCGACGAGCGACGGCGCGTAGGCGTGAACGCTCAGCGCCGGGGCATCGCCGACGGGGGCCGTGCGGTGCACGAGATCACCGGCGAACGTGCGGCTCTCCCCCGCCTCGACGATCGCGCTGACGGTGGTGCCGCGCACCCAGCGCTTCTCGCGCAAAGCTCCCTTGACGACGACGAACGCGCCCGTCGCGCGCCCGTGGTCGTGCCATTCGCTCGTCGACCCGGCCGGCCAGCTGATCGCCCACATCTGCAGGTGCGGCGTGCTCGCGAGCTCGACGCGGCGTCGCTCACCGCCGTCGGGCAGGTCGTCGAGGTGCGCGGCGAGCGACTCGTCCGAGGCGAACAGGCGCGCGACGCGCATGAGTTGCTCGTCGGTGAAGCTCGTGATGCCGGGGGCATCGGCTGCGGTGTCGGGTTGCGGGTGGCGGTTCATGCTGAGGCTCCGAGAGCTGGGGGTTGGCGTGAAGGGCGCCTGATGGGGCGCGATGGTGGCCTGATGAAGAGCGGGTAGGGCACGCCGACGGTGCGTCGTGGCCCTCCCCGACCTGACGACTTGTCCCCCCACCGTCTCACGTCGAACGTCGACGGTGGGGGCAGCGCGCCGACGAAGTCGCGTCGACTGCGCGTGTTCGCGGCGAGCGAACCCGAGCAGCACGAGCCAGCGCGTCGCGTCGGGGTCGTCGATCAGTCGAGTTCGAACGCGACGTCCGTCAGCGAGCGGCGGCGACGCGGCTTGTTCTCGCGCTCGATGTTGGCGGTGAGGTCGTATTCCTCGACGCGGCCGGCGAGCGTCGTGACGGCGGCGTGCTCACCGTCGCGTTCGGCGTCGGGCCAGGCGCGGCCGACGGCGATGCCCGCCATCGGCGCCCATGCCTCACCGAACGCGGCTCGCGTAGCGATGGCGTCGTGGTCGAACCCGGCGAACTGGTGGACGGCGAGGCCCATCGCGTGCGCCTGCAGCGTCAGGTACGCCGTCGCCTGGCCCGTGTCGTGTGCGGCGGTGGCACCGAAGACGAACTCCTTCGACGTCTCCGGCAGCTTCGCAACCTGCACGAACGAGACGGCGAGCATCGACGCAGCCGGCGCCCAGCGTCGATTGCCGCGCGCGAGCGTCTCGACGATGGCGGTGAACGTCGGGTCCCACTCGTCGCCCTGACGGCGACCGACGAGGTAACGGTAGGGCTGCGAGTTGCCGGCGCTCGGCGCCCAGCGGGCCGCGTCGAACAGCGTCGCGAGGTCGGTGTCGGAGAGGTCGTACGTCGGATCGAACACGGCCGGGCTGCTGCGGCGGGCGACGACGTCGAGCACGGCGTCGGCCGGGGCCTCGCTCGTCGAGGGGAGAGCATCGTGAAGAGTCATGCCACCACCCAAGCACGTCGCGCTGACAAGCACGGAATCCCGGCGCTGTGGGGAGGCTGAGAGTGCTGCGGAACGGAAGCGCCCGCCACCGCGGATGCGATGACGGGCGTCTCCCTCTTCCCCAAGAGTCCTGCCGCCGATGCGTGCCGGTTCAGGCGTGCAGGGAGCGGGCGCGGCGCCGGTGGGTAGAACACCGGGCGCCGCCGAACGTCGACGCGGGAGGGGTCGCGCGGCGTTCAGGTCGATGGGACGAGGGGGTCCGAGAGCTCTGCGCGGGGCGTGATGTGGGGATCACGCTGCGGCACACGGCTTCAGGGGTGAGCCTTCAGAGGGAGGCTTCGACGCCGTTGGAGAACATCGAGTCGTGCAGGCGCACCTTCGTCAACTTCGTGCCCTTCGGCGCGTCGAAGACGAGGATGCCCTTGAGCGTGTTGCCGGGGTTGATCTCGGTGTAGAGGGTGTCGTTGCCCTCGATGTAGATGGTGCCGTCCGAGGTCGCCTCGTAGCCGACCCCGTTCGCGTCGTAGGCCTTCTGACCATCGGCCATCATCGTCTCGGCCTCGGTACCGACGTTCTTCACGGTGACGTGGACGGCTGCCCTGAGCCTTCTTGTTCACGTACTGGCTCCCGATGCTGGGGACGTCGCGCTCGACCTTGGTGATCGTGAATTGGGTTCGAGCGTCTCCACATTGGCTCGCTGACGTTCATCACTCCGGCGAGGTTTGACCGTGTTCACCACATCGATGGAGTTCAATCGCCTTCACCACGCGCTCGACCTTCAACCGCATTTCATCCGGACGATTCTTGGAGCTACGACGAGCCGCTCGATCGAACGACCTCTCGCCTGATCATTCACGGGCCGTCACGTAGATCCCTCATGCGCCGCCATCGGTGGCGAATTGGCACATCGAGACCGTCGGCAGATTCCTTGACCCAGGACGAACGTGATTGAAATCTCAATCACAGCCTACCGCTCGACCGCGCGGCGATTCACACGTACGTCCAACTTGGCGCCACAATTGGGCAAACGCCTCGCCGAACGCGCGGACACACCCACCAGCGTCTCGGCGGTGGAGCCCCCACCCGTCTCTGCACAGCCACTTCACCCGATGGGCGAGATCTCAGTCTGATATTTCACATATCATAGGCGCGGGTCTCACCCTCGGTCCGGCCTCAGCCCGACACGATCGCAGCCGTATCTCGGCCAGCCGCAAGGAAGCAGAAGTACATGAACGCTCGCCCGGTTCGCGCACCCCTGCGCGCCACCACGATCACGACGACGGCCGCCATGGCCCTTTTCGCCACGGGAGTCGCCGCCCTGGCCACGCCCGCTGCCGCAGCCACCCGCCCCGTGGAGATCCAGGCCACCGTCCTGGTCCTCGACGACGGACAGCCCATGGTGGGCGCCATCGTCGACCGCCTCAGCAAGGAGGGAGTCGCCTACCAGAAGATCGACCTCACCTCCGCGTCCCGCCCGCAGCTGACGCCGTCCTTTTTCGCGAGTCAGGGGTTGCTCACGACCCGGGCGAAGTTCATGGGTGTCGTGACGCCCAGCGCCGAACCGGCGAGCCTCACCGCCGCCGAGCGGGCCACCCTGGCGCGATACGAGAGCACCTTCAAGGTGCGCGAGTTCAGCGCGTACAACTGGCCCAGCGCGGGCATCGGCCTGGAGAACCAGTACAGCGGCGCCGTCGACGGCATGGCCGCCGACCTGTCCGGCGCAGCGAAGACCAACGGCTTCGAGTACCTCAAGGGATCGGTCACGTTCGACGACCTCTCCCCCGGTGTTTCCGAGAGCTACGGATACATCGCGAAGAAGGCCGCCACGAGCAACGGCGCCACCTATACGCCGTATCTCACGCTCCCCGTGCCCGGAACGGGCAACAGCGGCTCCCTCCTCGGCGTCTACGCCAAGGACGGGCGTGAGCAGCTCATCAGCACCGTCGCGTCCAACGCGTCGCAGCAGCACTGGAAGGTGCTCTCGCACGGCATCGTCTCGTGGTTGACCCGAGGCATCTCGACGTCCTACTCGCGCAACTTCTTTGCGGTCCAGGTCGACGACGTCCTGCTGCCCGACGCCGAGTGGAACGCCGAGGGCAACTGCACCGTCGGCGACGACTGCAACCCCGCCACCTACCCGGAGACGGCGCCCGGCGCCACCTCGCGCATGACGGCCCAGGACGTCGACCAGCTCGCCGCCTGGCAGCGCACCAACGGCGTCAAGCTCGACGTCGCCTTCAACGGCGCGGGTGCGGCCGACCAGAAGGCCGAGACCGGCTCCGACGCCCTCGAGGCGTCGTTGCTGGCCAACAAGAACGAGTTCCGCTGGATCAACCACACGTGGTCGCACCCCTACCTCGGCTGTGTTCACGACGACTCGACGACGCCGTGGCAGTGCGCGAAGACGTCGACGGGTGGCATCAACTGGGCCTCGCAGGCCACGATCGCCTCCGAGATCAGCAAGAACGTCGCGTACGCCAAGACGAACACGCTGCCCAACTTCGACGCCGCGAGCCTCGTCACCGGCGAGCACTCGGGTTTGAAGTCGCTGCCGCAGATGCCGGCCGACAACCCCTACCTCGCGTCGGCCCTGACGCAGCAGCGCATCAAGTGGATCGCCTCGGACGCCTCGCGCGAGAGCGAACCGCGCGTCCTCGGCTCCGCGACGACCGTGCCGCGCCACCCGATGAACATCTACTACAACACCTCGACGAAGGCTAACGCCGTCGACGAGTACAACTGGCTCTACACGAGCCGCGCCGACGGCGGATCCGGGCTGTGCGAGGACAACCCGGCCACGAGCACGTGCATCACGCCGCTGACGCAGGACGGGTTCGACTCCTACATCGTGTCCAAGGAGAAGCAGATCGCCCTGGGGCACGTGCTCGACAACGACGCCCGCCCGCACTACGCCCACCAGAGCAACCTGACGGGCGACCGCATCCTCTACCCGGTCGTCGAGGGCATTCTCGGCTCCTACCGCGGCGTCTACGCCGACAACGCTCCCATCGTCAACGTCACGACGGCCGAAGCGGGCACGCAGCTCGTGCGTCAGCAGACGTGGCGGGCCAGGAGCTCGCAGGTGCAGGCGACGATCTCCGGCACCAAGCTGCAGCTGTTCAACAACTCCTTCTCCGCGATCGACGTGCCCGTGACGGCACCGTCCGGCACCCGCTCGGGCCTTTCGACGTTCGGGCAGAGCTACGGCGGGCAGTCGTCCGACTGGGTGCGCCTGCGCGGCCTCGGCCTCAAGACGTTCACCCTGCCCACCGCGACCGGTTTCGCCACGAGCGCCTCGTGGGACACCTCCGCCGCCGCGACGCCCGCCACCCCGAGCGCGCCTGCCCTCACACCGGGCACGGCGAAGGACGGCACGTCGACGCGAGTGATCGCCCAGCCGGTCGCGGACAGCGACCTGATCGCGGCCGCCGGCTGAGACCCGCATGCACGTGGCGTTGCTGAACGAGGGGACGTACCCGGTCGTGCACGGCGGGGTCAGCACCTGGTGCGACCAGTTGGTGAAGAACCTACCCGAACACGAGTTCTCCATCGTGACGCTCACCGGCACGCAGCACGAGAGCGTGTGGTCGCTGCCCTCCAACGTCCGCTCGTTCCAGGCCAAACCCATGTGGGGTGAGGTGAGGCGTCGGTGGTCGTTCGAGGCGCTGCGAGCCTGGGGTGAGTCGTCGGAGATCGACTCCGCCTACCGCCAGTTGTGGTCGGCCGTGTTGCCACCTGCAGGTCGCTCGGTCGACCTGCAGGCGGCGACGGCAGGGCTGCGCGTCCTCGCTGCCGAGTACGCCCAACCCCTCATGGCGCACTTCACGGGCGGCCTGGGGACGAAGGCGCTCATGGGCGCCTGGGCGTCGCACGTGAAGGGCACGGGCCTACCACCGCTGTCGGGGTCGCAGGCGGCGGACGTCTCGCGGCACGTCGACCGTTTTCTCGCGGTGCTCAACGTGTCATGGCCGAGCGTCGACCTCATCCACGCCACGACGAACGGTCCGGCAGGGCTCATGGCACTCGGCCGGCACTGGCGGGACGGCACACCCATCGTCCTGACCGAGCACGGCGTGCACCTGCGCGAGCGCTACCTCGCGCTGCGCGCCGCGAACTTCCCCTGGACCGTGCGCTACGCCCTTATGGCGATGACGCGCGCCGTCTGCCAGACCGTCTACAACCACTGCGAACTCATGACGCCCGTGAGCGAGTTCAACGCAGGATGGGAGCGCGAGCTCGGAGCGAAGGCGCAGCGCGTCATCACCGTGCCCAACGCCGTCGACGCCACGGCCTTCCCACCCGTCGAGGGCGAGCCGGACGTGCCGACCGTCAGCTTCGTGGGTCGCATCGACCCGCTGAAGGACCTGGCCACCCTCATCGAGGCGTTCGCGATCGTGCGCGACTCGGTGCCGGATGCCCGCCTGCGGCTCTTCGGCCCGACGCCAGCCGGCAACGAGGCCTACCGGGCGGAACTCGACGCGCTCGTCGTCGCATGCGGCCTCGAGGCGAGCGTGACGTTCGAGGGCGCGGTGCCCTCGGCCCGACCCGCGATCGAAGCGGGCCACGTGGTCGCCCTGTCCAGCATCTCCGAGGGGCTGCCCTACACCGTCATCGAGTCGATGATGTGCGGCCGCGCGACCGTGAACACCGACGTCGGAGGAGTCAACGAGTGCGTCGGGCGCGACGAGACGTGCGGGCTGCTCGTACCGCCACGCGACGCCCAGGCCCTGGGTGAGGCGCTCGTGCGCCTGCTCGTCGACGATGCGGAACGGCAAGCCATGGGACGCCGTGCGCGCGAGCGCGCCCTGTCGACGTTCGACCTCGCGAAGTTCACCGCACGCTACCGGTGCATCTACCAGCGCAGCGCCGCCACGGTGCCCGAGGCAGACCTCGACGACGTCCGCCGCGCCCTCGAGGCAGCCGACTCGAGCGCCACACGTGAGGACGCCGCCGCGACCCACGCCGCACCCACCACCACGGAGGCCGAGTCGTGTCGATGACGCTCAAGGAAGCGACCGGGACGAGGGCGACGGGCGACGACGAGACGCACCCCGAGCTCGCCGCCTCGGTCGACAACACCGTCGACCTCTTCGACGCCGCCGCTCACCTCGAATCGATGGGGTTCGGGGGCCGCAGCTCGGTGCGCCACGGCTATGCGAACACCTTCGCGCACGCTGACGCGCTCGTGCGCACGCGCCTGGCCGGCGCCGTCGTCCTCACGGGCCGCGAGCGCACGGACGAGGTGCGCACGTGGAGGCGGGCCTGGAGCCAGGCGCTCGCCCGATCCCTCACGATGCTGTGCGGCGTCCTCATCTGCATCGCGACTGTCACGTCGTACAACACGAACGCCGTCTTCACGGCGGGCGCCGTCGGCTGGCTCGCGGGGCAGCTCGTCAGCGCGACGATGTGGCAGGGGCTGTCCTCTGCGAGTCGCCTCAAGGCGAAGGTGAACGGCGCCTGCGTCGGCTCCGTCTCCCTCCTGCTCTCCGCGGGCGCCTGCCTCGTCGTGGATTCGTGGGTGCCGCTGCTGTGGGCCCTGTGGAGTTGTGCGATCTCGGCTCTCGTCGTCATCGGTTCGCCCGTGCAGCTTCTCGTCGCCGTCCTGCCCTGCGCCGCGCTGACGGGGGTACTGCTCGTCGTCGAACCGGGCGCGGCAACGGTCGTCAGCCGCGTCATCGTGGTCGGGTTCGCCGCGGTGACGGGGTACATCGTCACGAGCGCAGCCCGGGAGCAACAGCAGCGCGCGCGAAGTCTGGCGCGCGAGGTGCTCCATCCCGTCCTGGCGTGGAGCACCCTTCAGACGCTCGCGCTCATCACCCAGTTGATGGTGCTCGTCGCCCACGTCGGCAACGCGTTCACGCTGCCCATGGCGATCGCTGGTCTCGCGGCCTCCGCGGCCTGCGAACCGGTGCTCGACAGTGCCCTGCTCGGCGCGAAGCGCCTCGCGTTCCTCACGGACAGCTGGCGTCAGTTGCGGTGGATGACGGCCGGGCTCGGCATTCTCGCCGTCGGCCTCGTCTGCGGCGTAGGGCTCATCGCCGCGTTCTGCATGCTCGCTGCCGCGGGCGGTGACCGCAACGACGCCCACGTCTTCCTGCCCGCCGTGCTCATCACCGCCCTCGCCACGACCGGCTCCGGCGTTCAACTGCGCACCGGCAACGCCCTCGGCGCTGCCGCAGTGGCGGTGGGCAGCCTCGGCCTCGTCCTCGTCTGCCTGCCCGCCGGCGACGCCGTCGGCCTCCTCCTGGCCTCGCTCGTCCTCTTCGTCACCGTCAGCGCCGTCACGGCCCGACGCACCTCCCACTCCGCGAATTGGTGACCCCCGTGTTCCACGTCCTTCAACCCACCCCGGCCGTGCCCTGGTACATCCACCCCGCGCAGGCTCCGCTCGCCTGGCAGCGCCTCGCCGAGGGCGCGTTCGGTTTCGGCTTCGTCGTCGTCAACATCGAGAACGGGCCCGGCCGCGGACCACAGGATCCCTACTACCGCGAACCGCTCGCGCGCGGGCTCGCCACGACGACGGTCGGGTACGTCAACGTCGGCTACGGCCAGCGCCCCTGGGGTGACGTGCTCGAGCAGGTCGAACAGTGGCAGCGGTGGTACGGCATCCACGACGTCATGCTCGACTGCGTCCCGTCGCAGGATCGTCAGGGCGCCTGGTCGGTCGAGTGGATCGACGCGCTGCGGCGTGCCGGGGTCGAGCACGTCATCGCCAACCCCGGCGTCGTGCCAACGCGACGCCTCGTCGAGACGGCCGACGTCACCTGTGTGGCCGAGGCTGCCTGGCAGGACTACGCCCACCTGCAGATGCCCGAGTGGTTGCAGGCGGTCAGCCCGCACAAGCAGTGGCACCTCGTGCACGGCGTGCCACCCGAGCACCTCGCCTCCGTGCCGGCCCTGGCCGCGAGCCGCGGGGCGCACTTCAGCTGGGCCACCGACCGTGGCCTGCCCAACCCGTGGGACGTGCTGCCCGCGCCGTACGCCGACTGTCACCCTGAACTCGTGAAGGCACGATGAAGACCTCGCTCCCCGCAGCGGGCGCGCTCGTGCTCGCGCTCACGACGAGTGCGTGCGCGGCCACGGACGACCAGGCCCTCCCGCCGTCCGCGAGTGCCGCCGGAACGGCCCCGAGCGCCGCAACGTCGAACGGCAAGCCGGGCGCCACGTGGTGGAAGCCCGCGCGTGGGCAGAGCTGGCAGATCCAGTACAGCGGCGCGCTCGACACCTCCGTCAAGGCATCGGTCTACAACCTCGACTGGGAGGGGACGAGCACGAAGACCGTCACCGCTCTGCACCGGCGCAACATCAAGGTGATCTGCTACATCAACGCCGGCGGGTACGAGCAGTGGCGTCCGGACGCGAAGAAGTTCCCCGCGTCGACGCTCGGCAAGCCGCTCGATGACTGGCCGGGCGAGCGCTGGCTCGACGTGCGCCAGCGCGCCAAGCTGGCGCCGATCATGGCCAAGCGCATGGACGTGTGCAAGGCGAAGGGCTTCGACGCCGTCGACCCTGACAACATGGACGGTTACGCCGCGACGAGCGGGTTCCCCATCAAGCAGTCCGACGCCGTCGCCTACCAACGTCAGCTCATCGCCGACGCGCACAAGCGGGGCCTGGCGATCGGCCTGAAGAACAGCCTGGAAATCCTCCCGCAGTTGCAGACGAGCATCGACTTCGCCGTCAACGAAGAATGTGTCGCCTACGACGAGTGCGACCGCTACGCGCCGATGCTCGCGGCGAACAAGCCTGTCTTCAACGTCGAGTACTCCGGTTCCGCGGCCAGCGTGTGCTCGCGCGTGCCCAAGGGCATGAGCACGATCATCAAGCCCCTCGAGCTGACGGCCAAGCGCACCGCCTGCTGACGTACGCTCGGGGCTGCCTCGGACGTGCGGGCCTGAGCGCACGCGTTATGCGTGCGGGCTGGAGCGCTCACGGCCTGCTGCCGTCGTTAGCGTGAGGATGCGGGCGGTCGGTCGACTCGGCGCACGCCCGGCTGATGCGGCCGGGTCCCCACACCGAATGGGGTGAAACCCGGCCGCGTTCTCGCGTCTCAGGCGCCCACGTAGGCCTTGAGGTGCTCGCCGGTGTGCGTCGTCGCATCGGCGACGAGGTCGGCTGGGGTGCCCTCGAAGACGACGCGCCCACCGTCGTGTCCCGCGCCGGAGCCGAGGTCGATGATCCAGTCCGCGTGGGCCAGACCCGAATGCACGACCTCGACCGGCAGATGGCCGAGAAGGAGGAGCGCGAGGCGCTCGCTCGCGAGGTGCACGACGTCCTGGGCCACCGGTTGAGCCTGCTGTCGATGCAGGCCAACGCGCTCGAGATCGAGGCGCAGGAGGCCGGCGCACCCGACGTCGAGAAGCGCGCCCGGCAACTCCAGGAGGGCGCGGCAGGGTCGATGGACGACCTGCGCTCGCTGCCCGCGATGCTGCGCACCGGCCAGTCGGCGCCCGATGAGCACCACGCTCTCGCCGATATCGCCGAGCTGGTGCGAGAGTGCATCGACGCGGGCACGCCCGTCAGCTCGAACGTGTTCGTCGATCAGTCGCACCCCCTGGACCCCGTCATCTCGCGCAGCGCGTACCGCATCACCACCGAACTGCTGACGAACGCGCGCAAGCACGCGCCGGGCTCTCTCGTGCAGCTCGACATCCGCGGTGACGCGCGCGGTGGCATCACGATCTCGACGGCCAACCCGCTGCCCGATGTCGCGAGCGCTGCCCGATCGGATGGTTCGGGAACCGGCCTGACGGGCGTGGCGCGGCGCGCTCAGGACGTCGGAGGATCGTTCTGGACAGGCCCGTCACCCGACGGTCGCCGCTTCACCGCGAGCGCCACGCTGCCGTGGACGATGCCGCGTGTCTGACGACGGCTCGATCCACGGCACCACACGTGTCGAATGCGACGAGAGTACGAAAGCAGTTGAGCATGAACGACATTGACCGTCCCGACGGCGCATCCCTTCCGGCCCATGCCGGCGCTGAGCGCGCGATCCGCGTCATGGCCGTCGACGACGACCCGATGGTGCTCGACCTCATCCGCGTCATGCTCAAGGCCGCGCCCGGTATCGAACTCGTCGCGACGGCGAGCGACGGCGACGAGGTGATCGGGGTCGTCACAGCACATCACCCGGATGTCGTCCTCATGGACGTGCGCATGGAGCGCATCAACGGCATCGACGCGACGCGCGCACTGACGAAGCGGCCGAACGCACCGCGCGTCATCATTCTCACGACGTTCGACGAGCAGGAGTACGTGCCGCAGGCAATGGACGCCGGTGCCGTCGGGTTCATCCTCAAGGCGTCAGCGCGCGAGGCGCTGTACGGCGCGATCCGCGACGCACACGAGGGGCGCAGCCCCATGTCGCCCGCGAGCGCCGCGCATCTGCGCACCGGATACCTCGACGCCGGGGGCGCCGCGCGCATGGACGCTCGCGCGAAGCTCGCACGGTTGAGTGACCGTGAGCGCGAGATCGTCGAGATGGTGGCGCAGGAGATGTCGAACCCCGCCATCGCCGCCGCATTGTTCTTGAGCGAGAGCACGGTGAAACAACACCTGACGTCGGCCGCCACCAAACTCGGCGTGACAGGCCGTGTCGGCATCGCGATGGTCTTGGCCCGAGCGGAGTAGCGCGAGGCAGTTCTCGCCTGGGCGCAAGTGGGCGACAGGCTGGGTAGCCGCCCCCGGCGTTCGCGCCGTTCAGGGAACAGCGTTGGCCGCCGTCGTCGCTGCGCGCACGATGGGAAACAGGGCGAGCAGGAGCGCGACGGCCGGCAGAATCCCCACCCACGGCACGAGTGCTTTCGGGCCGACGAAGAGCAGAGCAACGCACGCGAGGTCGACGAGAAGGACGAGGGGCAGCACGCGTCGCGTCACCCGCAGCGCGGCGACGTGCCCGGCCCGCCACGCGGCGTCGCTGCGTTGGGTGGCCTTGATGCGCATGCCCGCCATCCCGTTCCGTTCGACCGGGCCGGTGGCTGCACCTTTCACCGTTGCGTAGACGATGAGCAGCACGAGGGGCGACATGATGATGCCGATGAGCGAGCCTGCGGCCGATTCATCCATGCGCCGATCCAAGCACGCTGCACCTCGCCCGGGGCGGGAGCCCCTGGGCGATCCGCATGACCAGATGCGGGTGACGTGACGCGCACGGACGCGCGAACCGTTTGGGTGAGTAGCTCGTCAGCGAGCCGAGTCGAGGCGCGCCATGTGAGCGTCGCTGAGCTGCGGAGCAGCCAGTGCGGCGTCGAGCTGCGCGAGCGAACTTGCCCCGACGATTGGGCGCATCGACGGGCTGCCCTGCACGAGCCAGGACAGCACGACCTGCCCGGGCTGCGCGCCCAGTTCGTCAGCCACCGACCGCAGCGCCGAGAGGCGACGCGTCGTCCCCGGGTGGTCGTAGACCTCGGGCAGCGGCCGGTCGTCACGGTCATACGCACCCTGGATCAGCGGGCTGTAGGCCCAGCACTCGAGGTCGTCATGCGTCTCGAGATAGTCGATCGTCTCGTCGCTGACGAACCCGAAACGGTGATCCTTGCCCGGCACCTGCGTGTCGGGGCGCGGGCGGACGTACGACGTCGTCAGCTGCAGCGCCGTGAACGGCTCGACGCCCTGCTCGGCGGCCAGCATGCGTGCCTGCTCGACGCGCCACGTCGGGTGGTTGCTCACACCGAGCCGGCTCACCTTCCCTCGCGCAACAAGGGAACCCAGCGCCGCGACGACGTCGGGCATCGGCGTCGAACGATCCTCACCGTGCGCCCAGTAGACATCGACGACGTCGATGCCGAGACGTTCGCGGCTTCGCTCGAACTGGGTGGCGATGACGTCAGGCGCGAGGCCCTCCCATTCGGTGAAGTCGCCGGCCCGCGCCGGTTCCTGACCCACCTTCGTCGCAATCGTCAAACCTTCGCGGATGCCGGCGTTGGCGCGCAGCCACGCCCCGATCGTCTGCTCGCTCTGGCCGCCCGCACCCGTCGGATTCGCCCAGAACGCATAGCAATTGGCCGTGTCGAGCGTGCGCCCACCGGCGTCGACGTAGCGATCCATGAGGGCGAACGACGTCGCCTCGTCCGTCTTCGTGCCGAAATGCATCGTGCCGAGGACGAGATGCGGGGCGATCCAAGAAGTCATGCGCCCATCCAACACGCAGCCGGCCACGCACCTCAACGTGGAGGGGCGGCCTCGAGACCCCCTGATCCCGCCGGTCCACAGGAAACCCCTCGCCGCACACGTCGGGCCAAGAAGTGCCTCGTGCGATCTCGTAGCCCGGCGGCGGCGCGCGAAACACACGAGATAGAGCACTGCCGTGCGGTGCGCCGGCACGCCATCACCACCGGCCTCGACGGAACCACCACACCCCGCGCGCACGTCACACCAGCACACCATCGAGGGAAGCAAGACATGCGCCGGTCCATCATCATCACCATCGCCGTCGCGGTGCTGGGCATCATCGGCGCCGTGTCGGCGTTCGCGCTGTCGTCCCGAATCGGTGCCCCAGGCGGGCACGGCGGATCGGAGCCGGCACAGCCGGACCCGGCGATCGCGCGCGACATCGAGAACGCCGTGCGCCACCAGCCTGGTGTGGCGAATTCGCGCGTCGTCATGAAGGTGAACTGCATCGACGGCTGCCAGGGCCGTGACCATGAGTTCACCGTCGACGTCACGCTGACGGACGACGCCAGCGCACGCCACGTGCTCGACGTCAACCGCACGATCAACGAGCTCTACCCGCGCACGGCTCCGCCGGAGTGGGCACGTTCTCCCGGGCGAATCCGCTTCAGCCTGCACTCGCCGCAGGACGGTGCTCTCATCGTGCCGACCTCCAACGGCAGCCACGGCACGGCTTCGTCACCGACCAGGGCCAGCGCGTTGACGAGCACGCAGGTCGACGCGTTCGTGGCGGCTGCCCGCGTCAACCCGTCGTCGTCGGCGTCATGGTCGTCGTCAGGCAGGGACGACGCGCCGTCGTTCGTCGTTCGCTCCACCATCAAGACCAGCGATTGCGCGACGCTCGACGCGACGGCCGCGAACACCGTCACCGCGCTGTCGGCGATACGCCGCAAGGGCACGCCAGCGGAGTTTCACTTCCGGTGCGAGCACGCCGCGGGTGAGGTGCCGATCGGCGCGACGACGCACACGACCGGATGGTCGACGATGACCGACACCCTGTCGCGACTCATGACCCCGCCGGCGGGCAGCAGGTCGTACCGACGTGACGGCGTCTACCTGAAGCACAAGCACCACAGCGCCGTCCTCACGGTGACGGGCCACCCGTCGAATGCGACGTCCGAGGTGAAGAACGACGCGACGACGGTCGTGGCGCAGCTTCGCGCACTCGAGGTGCCTACGCCCACGCTGGACCTGCGGCCCGCACCGTGACCGGCGGCGCTCGACGGTGAACGCATGACGCGTCATGAACACGCGAACGCCCGGCACCCCTCGTCGGGGCGCCGGGCGTTCGTCGAGGCTCAGGCCTGGGCTGCGGTCTCTTCGCTCTCGGCGCGACCGCAGTTGCACCCGCCGCAGCCGCAGCCGCCACCGGCGCCCACGCCAGCTTCGCGGGCCTTGGCGTCGGCCTCCATCTTTGCGCGGATGTCGTCCATCGGCAGCTCACGGATCTGACGGATCAGGTCCTCGACGGCCGCCGCGGGCAGCACGCCCGAGTTGGAGAACACCATGAGGCCGTCGCGGAACGCCATGAGCGTCGGGATGGACTGGATGTTCGCGGCCGCCGCGAGCTCCTGCTCGGCATCGGTGTCGACCTTCGCGAAGACGATGTCGTCGTGCTTCTCGCTCGCCGCTTCGAACACGGGCGCGAACTGACGGCACGGGCCGCACCAGGCCGCCCAGAAGTCGACGAGGACGATGCCGTTGTTCTCGATGGTCTCGGTGAACTTCTCACCGGTCAGTTCGATGGTTGCCACAGGCCTTGCTCCTCGAAAAAAGATTGTGGTTCGTCGGCCATTCAAACAAACACCGGAGGCAATCTCTTCCCGCCGCGCTCGCCCGCCAGAACCGCTCGCCGCGCGGGCCGTGGAACCGGCGCGCGGGCGTTGCCGTCCAAACACCATGACAACGACACGACGCTGGCCGCTGACGGTGGCGCTCGCCCTGGTGGTGGCGCTGATCGCGGCCGGTGTCGCCGTCGTCAACCTCACAAGGCACGATTCCTCGTTCCGCGAACCGACCCAGCCGGCGCCTGCCTACGCACATGCTCTCGAGGAGCAACTCGAAAAGCGGCCCGGCGTGGCACGGGTTCGCGCCGAGGAAGCGATCGAGTGCATCGACGGCTGCAAGGGTCAGCGCTACGGGTTCGACGTCGCCATCGACCTCACGGACGACGCGACGGCCGCGAACGTTCGGGACGCCGCGGCCTTCGTCCGCAGCCGCTACCCCGAGGGCGCGTACCCAATGGCGGCAAACATCCCAGCGTCCATCCACTTCTTCACCGCCGGGTTGAACGCGAGCGGCGACAACAGCCTCGCCGTGACCACCTCCGGCCCAGCCCTGACGACGGCGCAGGCGCAGGCCTATCTCGACGTGGCGCGCACGAACCCGCGGACGGAAGCGCGCTTGCTCCCCGACCGCGCACAGCCCGCGGCGAAGGCGACCTTCGTCGTGGAATCCGACGTCATCGCAACGAAGTGCGAGGATCTCGACCGAGTGACCGCTCCGACAGTCGCCGTCCTGCGCAAGGTGGCCGGCACCGACGGCATAAGCACGCATCTGACCTTCCGGTGTGCGCAGACGTACGCCACCGTCGCCGTGGGTCCGACGACGCGGACCCACGGATGGTCGGATGCCGCGACGGCCTTGAGCACACTGGAAGCGACGCCGCAATCGAGCGCCGCGGAGAGGCCCTACGTTCGCCTCGGCGTGCGAGACGGCGCAACACGCCTGACGGTGAGCGCCCGCTCCGACGACGCGGTGAGTCCGGAAACCCGCCGTCGTGCGGGCGTCGTCATCGAGCGCCTTCGCACGGTGGGCGCGGTGAATCCTCAGCTCGATCTCGACTGAGTCGCCCTCGCCTGACTCGACGTCGACGTCACGCCTCCAGGCGAGGCGGGCGGCGCCGATAGCTCGCTGGCGTCGCCGACATCCGAATCGGGTTGGCGACCTGCGCGACGCCCTCGACGTCGACACGCATGTCGAGGCCGACCGACTCGGCAAGCGCGAACGCCTGCGCGAGATCGTTGACGGGCCCGGCGGGCACACCGGCGTCCGCGAAACGCTCGGCCCATTCCTGCGCCCCATGTGCCGACAGCGCCTCGAGCATCAGCGGGACGAGGTCGTCGCGATGCTCGACCCGCGCGGAGTTGGTCGCAAAGCGGGCGTCCTGCGTCCACTCGTCGTGACTGAGCACCTCTGCGGCGCAGGCGAACTGGCGATCATTGCCGACGGCGATGGCGAGCGGCCGATCCGCGGTCTCGAACACTTGATACGGCACGAGCGACGGGTGACGGTTGCCCATGCCGCGCGGCACGGCCCCCGTCATGACGTGCGCGCCGGCCTGATTCGTCAGCGCCGACAGCAGGGACGACAGCAACGACACCTCGACGCGTTGCCCCTCCCCCGTCGCGTCGCGATGCCGCAACGCCGCGAGCATGCCGACGGCAGCATGCAGACCGGTGACGACGTCGACGAGCGCGACGCCGACCTTCGTCGGCTCGTCGGACGGCCCGGTCACCGACATGAGGCCACCGACTGCCTGCACGAGCAGGTCGTACCCGGGCAACGACGACTCACCGAAACCGGTGATCGAGACGTACACGACGTCCGGGTTCCACTCGCGCACCTGCTCATACCCGAGCCCCAGCCGCGCCATCGTCCCCGGCAAGAAATTCTCGACGACGACGTCGGCGCGCGTCACGAGATCACGTGCGGCGGCGAGATCGTCCGCCTCGCGAAGATCCCAGAACTCGCTGCGCTTGTTGCGGTTGACCGACAGGAAGTACGTCGCCTCCCCGTCCTCGGTGAACGGCGGACCCCAGGCGCGCGTGTCGTCACCGCCGTCAGGGCGTTCGATCTTGACGACGTCGGCGCCCAGGTCGCCGAGCAGCATCGTCGCGTAAGGGCCGGCCAGGACACGGCCGAAATCGGCGATGAGCAGGCCGTCGAGAGCTGATGGCACGGAGGCTCCTCGGGGAAGATCTGGACGAACGAACGTGGACGAGATTCGCCGATGGGGACAGGAACCGCAGAGGGGGACGAGATGTGCAGATGTGGACGAGAATCGCGGTGCGGCCAGCGGTGCAGTCAGACGCGAAAGCCACCTTCATCGACGGCCGATACAACCTGCACCCTATGTGGTGATCGACGCCACGGGTGTGCGTGCCGCCACACGATGTCATACCCGCGAGTAGCGTCCGAGTAGGCTGACCACCGAACCACGCCGCTTGCGAAGGAGGGCCCGATGCGCATCGCGCTGTCCTCCTATCGCAGCAAGCCGCACAGCGGCGGCCAGGGCATCTACGTGCGTCACCTCAGCCGCGAACTCGCCGCTCTCGGCCACGACGTCACCGTCTTCTCCGGCCCTCCCTACCCCGAACTGGACGACGCCCGCCTTGTGGCTGGCCGTGCGACTGACCGGGCGACGGGTCCAGCGAGTCGCCAGACGTCGTTAGCCAAGCGGGCCGGCGCGACGGCGAGCATCGAGCCGGCGAGCATCGAGCCGACGAACCCCGGCAGGCTGCGCCTCGAGAAGCTGGCGAGCCTCGACCTCTACAACGATGACGACCCGTTCCGTCACCCCCATCCGCGCGAACTGCGCGACCGCATCGACGTCGTCGAATACGCGGGGATGCTGTCGGGTTCGTTTCCCGAACCACGCACGTTCGGGATGCGACTGGCGCGCGAGATGCGTACGCGGTCCAGAGAGTTCGACGTCCTGCATGACAACCAGACGCTCGCGCCGGGCCTG
Organism: Dermacoccus sp. CCH2-D9; assembly: GCF_001556795.1. Lineage (NCBI taxonomy): Bacteria > Bacillati > Actinomycetota > Actinomycetes > Micrococcales > Dermacoccaceae > Dermacoccus > Dermacoccus sp. CCH2-D9. Next base: position 28,706 of record NZ_LSJT01000047.1, on the reverse strand, counting down.
CTCGACATCGCGCGCGGCGGCCTGCCCGTCGTCACGACGATCCACCACCCGATCAGCGCCGACCGCCGCCTCGAGATCGAGGCCGCGACGAACCCGTGGCGCAAGTACACGAAATGGCGTTGGTACCAGTTCGTGCCGATGCAGGCGCGCGTCGCCCGCGCGAGCAGCCGCATCATCACCGTGAGCGAGACGAGCCGCGACGACATCGTCCGAGAATTCGGGGTCGACCGCGAACGCATCAGCGTCATCCCCGTCGGCGTCGACGTCGAGACGTTCACGCCCGACGCCGGCGTCGCGAAGAGTGCACCTGGGATCGCCGTCGAGACGTCCGCCCCGGGCGTCGACGTCGAGACGTTCTGGCCTGACGGTTCGGCGCGCCACCGCGTGCCCGGACGCCTGACGACGATCACGAGCGCGAACGTGCCACTCAAGGGGTTGAGCGTGCTCATCGACGCGCTCGCTTTCCTACCGCAGGACGCGTGGCGCGAACTCGTCGTCGTCGGCACACCGAACCGCGCGGTCGAGACCCAACTCGAAGCCCTCGGGTTGTCCCCTCGCGTCCGGTTCGTCAGCGGCATCAGCGACGACGACCTCGCGGGTCTACTCGCGAGCGCCGCCGTCCACGTCGTGCCGAGTCTCTATGAAGGTTTCTCGCTGCCCGCGGTCGAGGCCATGGCGTGCGGCACACCCGTCGTCGCGACGCGCGTCGGCGCGCTGCCACAACTCGTGCACGGCACCGACGGCGAGACGTCGGCTGTCACCGGCAGCGCAGGCAGGGCTCCCGCCACCCACGGCGGGAGCGCCGGCCCACGCGCCCACGCGACGGGCGAGGCGGACACGAGGGCTGACGCCGACGGCTCCGACGCCGGCATCCTCGTCGAGCCAGGTGATGCGCGCGCTCTCGCGGGCGGCATCGTCAGCCTGCTCGAATCCGAGGAGACCCGAACACGATTCGGACGCGTCGGTCGCCGTCGCGCCGTCACGACATACTCATGGCGGGCTGTCGCCGAGGCGACGGCCGCCGTCTACACCGAGGAGATCGCCCGATGCTGACCGTCGACTTCAACCGCTTCACCCTGGGCCCGGGCATGACGGTGCTCGACGTCGGGTGCGGGCAGGGGCGTCACAGCTTCGAGGCGCTGCGTCGCGGCGCGGACGTCACGGCGTTCGACTTCAGCCGGTCCGACCTCGACGAGGTGCAGACGATGTTCGACGCCATGGCCGCCGAGGGCCAGGTGCCTGCGAGCGGCGCCTACCGCACCGTCCAGGGTGACGCCCGCGCGATGCCGTTCGACGACTCGAGCTTCGAGCGCGTCATCGCCTCCGAAGTGCTCGAGCACATCGTCGAGGATGACGCCGCCATCGACGAGATCGTGCGCGTGACGAAGCCCGGCGGCCTCGTCGCCGTGACGGTGCCGCGGTACTGGCCCGAGAAGATCTGCTGGGCCCTGTCGACGCCCTACCACGAGGTCGAGGGTGGCCACGTGCGCATCAACAAGGCGAGCGAACTCGTCGGCAAGCTCGAGAAGCGTGGCCTGACGACGCTCGGCACACACCACGCGCACGCGCTGCACTCGCCGTACTGGTGGCTCAAGTGCGCGGTCGGGGTCGACAACGACACCAACCCCGCCGTCAAGGCGTATCACCGCATGCTCGTCTGGGACATGATGAAGGCGCCGGCGCTGACGCGTCAGGCCGAGAAGGCGCTCAACCCCGTCATGGGCAAGAGCTTCGTCGTGTACCTGCAGAAGCAGTACTGAACCCCGTCGCGCCGATGACGCCAGCCCTCACCAGTCAACAAGTCTGCGAGACAGGCCTGTTCATTGCTCACCTCCAGGGCGACGACGGCGCGCTGCCGTGGTTCGTCGGCGGGCAGTGGGACGCCTGGAACCACACCGAGGCACTCATGGGCCTGACGATCGCCGCCCATGTTTCACGTGAAACCGGATCACCACGTGTCAATCACACCGCCGAGCAGCTGAGCGAACGCGCCCGTCTCGGCCTACAGCACCTGCGCGAAACGCAGCGTGAGGACGGCTCGTGGCCGATGCGCGTGAGAGACGGCGTCGTCGAACAGGACGAGAGCGACACGAACCAGTGCGCCTACCCGGCCGTCGGCGTCTGGCATCTCGCGCTCGTCACCGGCGCAGGGCGCGGCGACGGCCCCGACCGCGGCATCCTCGCCGAGAACTGGCCGATGGTCCGTGCGGCGATCCGACACGCTCTGACGGCCCAACGCGACGACGGCACGATCGCCTGGGCGATCAACCGTCGCGGCGGCCTCGGCGACCATGCGTTGCTCACCGGCAACGCCAGCATCCTGCAGTCGCTGTGGGCCGCGGCCGCCATCGCGGATACCCTCGGCCACATCGATGACGCTGCATCCTGGCGCGAATCCGGCGCCCGGCTCGCGGCAGCGGTGCGTCAGGTCGAACTGTTCGCCGACCGTCGCCGCTTCTCGATGGACTGGTTCTACCCCGTCCTCGGCGGCGCGCTCGTCGGCGACCACGCTGCCACGCACCTGCGTCGCGACTGGGATCGCTTCGTCATCGAGGGCCAGGGGGTCCGCTGCGTCGACGACCGACCGTGGGTCACCGGCGGGGAGAGCGCCGAACTCGTCATGGCGCTGTGTTGCCTCGACGGCACGCCGCACGAAGATCGCGCGCGACGCGAGGCCCGCGCCGTCTTCGCGGACCTGCAGCACACACGCGACACGAGCGGCGGCTATTGGACGGGGTACGTCGTCGACGACGACGCCGTGTGGCCCGTCGAGCAGACGGGATGGAGCGCCGGCGCGATGCTGCTCGCCGCCGATGCCCTCGACGGCCTCACGCCCGCCGCCAACTTCTTCCACGCCATGACGTGGCCGGCCCGCACGCCGAGCCATAGCGCCGCCAGAGACCACGAGGAGCCCCGATGAGCACCCCGCCCCTTCCCCAGGACGTCCTCGACGCCTTCCACGCGACGACCGGTTTCATGCCCGACGACGAAGGTCAGGCCCTGTACGAGGCGGCCGCGAGAGCCCGTCCCGGCACCTGGCTCGAGATCGGCACGTACTGCGGCAAGTCGACGGTGCTGCTCGCGCAGGCGGCGCGCGTCGTCGCCGGATCGTCCGACGCCGCAACGCAGGTGGTGACCGTCGACCATCACCACGGCAGCGAGGAGAATCAGCCCGGCTGGGAGTGGCACGACACGTCGATGGTCGATGAGCACTCGGGGCTGCTCGACACGCTGCCCGCATTTCGTCGCACGTGGGACGAGCACGTCAAGGACGTCGTCAGCATCGTCGTCGCGACGACGGCGCAGGTCGCGACGTGGTGGCGCACCCCCGTCGAGTTCCTCTTCCTCGACGGCAACCACGTCGAGGAGATGGCGCAGCACGACTACGCGGCGTTCGCGCCGCACGTCAGCGTCGGCGGGTTGCTCGCGGTGCACGACGTCTTCCCCGACCCGGCCGACGGCGGGCAGGCACCGTGGCATGTCGTCGAACGCGCCCTGGGCGACGGCTTCGAGCAGGTGTCGCAGACGGGCTCGTTGCGCATCCTGCGGCGCCGCTGACCCCAGCAACCTAATTTCGGCCTCCGCCACCGAATTGTTGCCCCTTGCACAACTTATGAGTCGGATCTCATAATGCATGAATGAACGGGGCGCCTGCGGCCGTCACCGTCAGCCGGGGGCGGAGGCCGATGAGCAATCCGATGACGAGCTTGGTGCTCGACGAGGGGATGAGCGTCGAACTGCGGGGGCAGTTGGCGCTGTGTGAGGACGAGGTCGTCCTGACGGGCTGTGGGGTGCTGCCGTTCGGTTCGCCGCCGCATCTGACGTGGGAGCAGACGCCCTTCGTAGCACTGGCCACCGACTGCGCGAAGAAGGCGCGGCCGCTCGTGGGGCAGCCCGTGTTCGGGCGTGCGACGTGGACCGGGTACGAGATCAGTGCGTGCGAACTCGAGCCGGGGGACGCTTGGGCGCACGCACACGACATCCCCGGTCCGCTGACGAAGGACCGCACCCCCGTCAGCGCGCACGTGCGCTCCGTCGAGGCCGGCCTGTTCTCGAGCGGCGCCATGCTGCGTCGCGTCCGTTTTCTCGACGACGGGCGACCGCGCGTCATCGCCAGCGCCACTGACGTCGAGCTCACGACGCGACTGCTCACACCCATCTACGGTGATGCGCTCGAGGTGCATCGCAGCCGCTGGAGCGTCAGCGAGGTGCGTGGCCTCGACGACATCCTCAACGATCTGCCCGAGGACAAGGTGCTCAAGATCGAGTACCGCATGGACGGTGACGGCACGATCAGCCGCAAGCTGCGCGTCAACTACGTCGACGATGATCTCGCGCGCTCCCTCGCCCCATTTCCGCCCGAGATGCTCGCCGTCTACGCCGTCGTCGAACCCGAGGGCGCGCCGCAGGATCGTGACCCCTGGTTTCCCGCGCGAGCCCGGCATCTCGTGCGTTCGGCCGGCACCCCCGATGTGCCGGCGCGCGAACACGCGCGCGTGTAGCGCGCGAGTGGCCCGGCACCCGGCGATGCAGACAGCGCGCCGCCGCGCAGGCCTCACAGGCCTGCGCGGCGGGCTTGTCTCGTGATTCAGCGACGACGGGTGGCGACCAAGCTCGTCGCCGTCACCGTCAGCAGCGACAGGACGATGACGCTGAGCGAGACGGCCGTCGACGGCGTCCACACCCATGACCAGACGTCGTGCGCCCAGTGCGCGATGAGCTTGTAGCCGATGAACGCGAGGATGACGGCGAGACCGTAGCCGAGGTGTACGAGCCTGCCGAGGACGCCCTCGACGAGGAAGTACAGCGCGCGCAGACCGAGCAGCGCGAACGCGTTCGTCACGAAGACGAGGTACGGGTCGGACGTGATGCCGTAGACGGCGGGCACCGAGTCGAGCGCGAACAAGGCGTCCGTCGCGAGGACGGCCAGCGTCACGACGGCCAGAGGCGTCAACGCGCGACGGGCGGACCGACCGGTGGCGCCGGCGTCAGCATCTTCTCGCACGAGCATCGCGGAGCCGCGGTAGCCGTCGGTGACGGGGAAGAAACGGCGGATGACCTTGACGATGCGCATGTCACCCGGGTCGACGGTGTGGTCGTCGCCCTGACGGGTGTCGCGCCAGACCTTCACGGCCGTCCACAGCAGGAACGCGCCGAAGATGACGAACATCCAGGCGAAGTTCGTGAGCAACTGCGCGCCGAGCGCGATCATGATGGCGCGCATGACGAGGGCGCCGGCGACGCCGATGAGGAGCACCCGCTGCTGGTACATCTTGGGCACGGCGAACGCCGTCAGCAGCATCATGAACAGGAACAGGTTGTCGACGCTGAGCGACTTCTCGACGAGGTAGCCGGTGTAGAACTCGGTGCCCGTCGTCGAGCCGTGCGCGCTCCACAACCAGGCGCCGAACGCGACCGGCAACGCGATGTAGAACGTCGACCAGGCCGTCGCTTCCTTGAGCGATACCTCGTGAGGTTTGCGCGTGACGAGGAAGTCGAGCGCGAACAGGACGATGAGCCCGATGAGCGTCACGGCCCAGAGAGTGGGGGTGGCCAGGGAGTGCATGGAACTACCTCAGATCGCATGAGTGACGAACTGAGGTCTCCTTCGCCGCGGAACGATCCGCCGCTCTCGAACCGGGAGCGCGCATGATCGCGCTCGTATTGACCGGAGCCGAGACGTGGGAAGTACTCCCCTCGCCAACCATCATAGCCGATCTGCGGACCCTGCCCCACTCGACGAGCAGACTTTCTTGATTCGTTCCAGAAATCGCGGCATCATGGAGGCATGACGACGACGCCCGCCATCGATCCGCGCACCATGCTGCGTCAGGTGAACCTGCGGATCACCGGCCCGCGCGTCGCCATCCTCGATGCCCTCGAGACGCGCCCCCACTCGGATGCGGAGACCGTCATCCAGGCGGTGCGCGACAGTTACGGCAAGGTCTCGACGCAAACCGTCTACGACGCCCTGCATGCGATGACGGCGCACGGCATCATCCGCCGCATCGAGCCGGCCGGCCAATCCGCGCTCTACGAACGACGCGTCGGCGACAACCACCACCACCTCGTGTGCCGACAATGCGCGACGATCGTCGACATCCCCTGTGCCGTCGGCGACACACCGTGCCTGACGGCGGCGCACGAGTCCGAACTCAGCGAGGGGTTCGACATCGACGAGGCCGAGGTGACGTACTGGGGCGTCTGCCGCGCGTGCCGCGAGGAAGCTGCCGCAGCTTCCGCTGCGTCACCCGTCGTCGGCTGAGCCGCGCCCGAGGTTGCCGGGTCGCACGCGGGAGAGCAGGGGGGCATCCGCGATCCGGTTCATCCCGACATTCGCGGGGTCGCCCGTGAGACGGTGGCTGACGTGACGAGCACACCCACCCTGCGTCCCGAGGTCGATGCGTCCGACGTCGAAGCCGCCGCCGAGCGCCTCACCGACCTGCTCCACCCCACGATGCTGTTCGAGAGCAGCCGCCTGTCGACGAAGTTCGGCGCGAGCGTCGTGCTCAAGCGCGAGGATCAGCAGCCGGTGCGCTCGTACAAGATTCGTGGAGCGAGCAACCTCATCGCGCAGCTCGACGACGACGCGCGCGCGGCGGGCGTCGTCTGCGCGTCGGCCGGCAACCATGCCCAGGGCGTCGCATACGCGTGCTCGCGCCTCGGCGTGAAGGCGACGATCTTCCTGCCGCGCACGACGCCCCGTCAGAAGCGTGAGCGGGTTCGAGTGCTCGGCGGGCCGTGGGTCGAGACGGTCGTCGAGGGCGACACGTACGACGTCGCCGCTGGCGCTGCAGGCGAATTCGCTGCGACGACCGGGGCGACGCTCGTGCCCGCGTTCGACGACGTCCGCACCATCGCGGGGCAGGGCACCGTCGCACTCGAGGCGTTCGCGCAGTGCGAGGCGCAGTACGGCAAGGTGCCGGATGTCGTCGTCGTGCCCGTCGGTGGCGGCGGGTTGCTGGCGGGCATCACGGCGTGGGTGCGCGAGCGCCATCCGTCGACGCGCATCGTCGGCGTCGAACCGGTGGGGGCGCCGTCGCTGCAGGCGGCGCTTGCTGAGGGACGCCCGGTGGCGGTGCCGGTGACCGATCCGTTCGTCGACGGCGCGACGGTCGGTCTGCTCGGCGCGCACACGTACCCGATCATCGCTGCCGGCGGCGTGCCGTGCTTCAGCGTGCCGGAGGGGCAGATCTGCACGGAGATGCTCGACCTGTATCAGAGCGACGGCATCATCGCGGAGCCTGCCGGCGCGCTCGCGCCCGCAGCGTTGCCGGGTGTCGACTTCGCCGATGGCGAGCTCGTCCTCGCGATCCTGTCGGGCGGAAACAACGACGTGTCGCGTTATGCGGAGGTCGTCGAGCGTTCGCTCGTGTTCGAGGGCCGCAAGCATTACTTCATCGTCGAATTTCCGCAGGAACCCGGGCAGTTGAGGCGTTTTCTCGACGGGGTGCTCGGGCCTGACGACGACATCACGCTGTTCGAGTACACGAAGCGTTCCAACCGCGAGACGGGCCCGGCGCTCGTCGGCCTGGAGTTGGGCGACCCGTCGTCGTTGCCCGATCTACTTGCGCGGATCGATGCGTCGCCGGCGCGGGTGGAGCGGGTGGATCCCGACTCGCCCCTGTTTCGGATGGTTCTCTGAGGATCTAGTGAACGAAGGTAGGACCGCAGCGTCGTGTCCTTCGAGTACGGCATGGGTGGGGTCACCGCAGCGAAGCGAGGATTGCTCCAGCCATGCCGGGCGCGGGCGGACGCGCATGTCACAGCGAGGATCCTGCCGAAGTGAACGTTGACGAAGAGAACCGAGAAGAATGGTTCTGTAGTTCTCTGACGATCACTCGATGTTGCCCGGGATCTGGGGCACGGGAGCCCCGAATCCCGGGCAACATCGCGGGTCGGCGTGGTTCGATGGGGTCTTCACGCCCCATCCAAGAGCGTCGCGGAATCACAGCGGAGGTCAACATGGCAGCAGAGCAGTTCGAGGTCGCGGCGAGTGACGGCGTCGTCATCCGCGGTCAGCGGTGGTTGCCGGACGGAGAAGCGCGCGCCGTCGTGCAGATCGCTCACGGCATGGCGGAGCATTCGGCGCGCTACGAGCGGTTCGCGCAGGAGTTGAACGCGGCCGGGTACGCCGTCTACGCGAACGATCACCGTGGGCACGGGCGCACCGCCGAGGGTGGTGTGCTCGGTCATTTCGCTGACGATGACGGGTGGGCGCGCGTCGTCGACGACCTGCTCCAGGTGACGCGGCGCGCGCAGGCCGAGGTGCCGGGTCGCCCCGTCGTCCTGCTAGGGCACAGCATGGGTTCGCTACTGGTGCGTACGTTCGCGGCGCAACACGGCGATCTACTGGCGGGTCTCATCGTCTCCGGAACGCCCGCCGATCCTGGGCTGCTGGGCCGCGTCGGACGTCAGGTCGCGCGCGCCGAGGGCCGTCTGCGGGGGCGCACGCACGCGAGCAAGCTCCTCGACACGATGTCGTTCGGGGCGTTCAACAAGCAGTTCGCGCCTGCGCGCACGGACTTCGACTGGCTCTCGCGCGACGAGGCCGCCGTCGATGACTACGTCGCCGACCCGTTGTGCGGGTTCGTCTGCACCGCCGCGTTCTACGCCGACATGCTGGGCGGGCTGCGCCTGGTCAACCGGCGTTCATTCGCGGCCGGCACGCCGTCGGATCTGCCGGTTCTCGTCATCTCCGGCGAGGCCGACCCGGCCGGCGACAACGGCAAGGGCGTGCGACCCGTCGCCGATCTGCTGCGCGGCGTCGGGGTGCACGACGTCACCCTGACGCTCTACCCCGGCGCGCGCCACGAGATCCTCCACGAGACGAACCGCGACGAGGTCGTCGCCGACATCCTCGCCTGGCTCGACGCCCACGTCTGAGCCGCCGGGGGACGAGAGGTCGTCACCCCGGCAGTTGCCTGCGCCACCGGTCGGCCTGGCCACCATCTTCAGTGATCTGTTCGTGGCGCCGTGGCGCGGCTTGCGAAAGTGGACGAAACTCGCCGATGGGGACAGGAATCGCCGATGTGTCCGGGAATCGCGGAGGGCGGCTTGGAGGATTTGCCCCACAGAAACGTTACCGACCAGTAGCGTAGGGGGCGGCATGCCCCCGCGAGGAAGGAAACGCTCATGGCTGACACGCAGCGCACCGAGGTGAACGGTCTGCAGGTCGCGACGATCCTGTACGACTTCATCAACGATCAGGTCCTGCCCGGCACCGGTGTCGACGCCGACACGTACTGGAAGGGCTTCGCCGACGTCGTCGCCGAGCTCGGCCCGAAGAACCGCGCCCTGCTCGCCGAGCGTGACGACCTCCAGGCCAAGATCGACGAATACCACCGCGCCAACCCGGGCAAGCCCGACTTCGACGCGTACAAGAGCTTCCTCACCGAGATCGGCTACCTCGTCGATGCTCCGGCCGAGTTCAGCATCACGACGCAGAACGTCGACCGTGAGATCACCGACCAGGCCGGCCCGCAGCTCGTCGTGCCGATCCTCAACGCCCGCTTCGCGCTCAACGCGTCGAACGCCCGCTGGGGTTCGCTCTACGACGCGCTCTACGGCACCGACGCGATCGACGAGGCCGACGGCAAGGAGAAGGGCACCTCGTACAACACGGTGCGCGGCGACGCCGTCATCGCGTTCGCGAAGAACTTCCTCGACACTGCCGTCCCGCTCGCCGAGGGTTCGTACACCGACGTCACCGGCTTCGGCGTCGACGGCGGCGAGCTCGTCGTCCACCTCGACGGTGAGCGCACCACGTCGCTGAAGAACGCCGACGAGTTCGCCGGCTACGTCGGGCTGCCTGCGCAGCCGGAGGGAATCCTGCTGAAGCACAACGGTCTTCACCTGGAGATCCAGATCGACGCCGAGTCCCCGATCGGCGCGACCGACCCGGCCGGCATCAAGGACGTCCTCGTCGAGTCGGCCGTCACGACGATCATGGACCTCGAGGATTCCGTCGCCGCCGTCGACGCCGAGGACAAGGTGCTCGGTTACACGAACTGGCTCGGCCTCAACAAGGGTGACCTCGCCGAGGAGATCACGAAGAACGGCAAGACGTTCAAGCGCGAGCTCAACCCCGACCGCGAATACGTCTCCCCCGGCGGCGACACGTTCAGCCTGCCGGGCCGCTCGTTGCTGTTCGTCCGCAACGTCGGCCACCTCATGACGAGTGACGCCGTCCTCGATGCCGACGGCAACGAGATCGGCGAGGGCATCCTCGACGCCCTCGTCACCGTCCCGGCTGCGATCCACGGCTTCGCCGACAAGGACGGCGTGAGCAACACGCGCACCGGCTCGATCTACATCGTCAAGCCGAAGATGCACGGCCCGCAGGAGGTCGCGTTCGCGAACGAGCTGTTCGAGCGCGTCGAGAGCGTCGTCGGGCTGGCGAAGAACACCGTCAAGATGGGCATCATGGACGAGGAGCGCCGCACGACGGTCAACCTCTCCGCCTGCATCGACGCCGCGAAGGAGCGCGTCGTGTTCATCAACACGGGCTTCCTCGACCGCACCGGCGACGAGATCCACACGTCGATGCTCGCGGGCCCGATGATCCGCAAGGGCGAGATGAAGGGTTCCACGTGGATCAAGGCGTACGAGGACAACAACGTCGACGTGGGCCTCGCTGCCGGTCTCGCGCACAAGGCGCAGATCGGCAAGGGCATGTGGGCGATGCCCGACCTGATGAAGGACATGCTCGAGCAGAAGATCGGCCAGCCGAAGGCCGGCGCGACGACGGCGTGGGTGCCGTCGCCGACCGCCGCGACGCTGCACGCGCTGCACTACCACCAGGTCGACGTGTTCGCCGTGCAGGAGGAGCTCGCGAAGCGCAAGGCCGCGTCGGTCGACGACATCCTGCAGATCCCGCTCGCGGAGAACACGGACTGGTCGGACGCCGACAAGCGCGAGGAACTCGACAACAACTGCCAGTCGATCCTCGGCTACGTCGTGCGCTGGATCGACCAGGGCGTCGGCTGCTCGAAGGTGCCCGACATCCACGACGTCGCGCTCATGGAGGACCGGGCGACGCTGCGTATCTCCAGCCAGCTGCTCGCGAACTGGCTGCAGCACGGCATCGTCACCGAAGACGAGATCGTCGAGTCGCTGAAGCGCATGGCGCCGGTCGTCGACCAGCAGAACGCCGGTGACGCGAAGTACGAGCCCATGGCGCCGGGCTTCGACGGCATCGCGTTCAACGCGGCCAAGGAGCTGATCCTCGAGGGAACGAAGCAGCCCAACGGCTACACCGAGCCGATTCTGCACCGTCGTCGGCGAGACAAGAAAGCCGCGCGCTGAGGATCGAGCGAGCGGAGTCGAGGGTGTGGATGCCGAGCTTGCGAGGCGTTCACACCTCGGCGTAGGGAGCGTTGACGAAGCGCGCCGTGGGCTCAGTGACGATCAAGCCCGACCGAGGTAGGTCCGCGCCGGAGCGTGCGACGGCCCGGCCCTGACGAATCGGGCGCTGAGGAACTGAGCCAAGGAGTAGTCCGCGCGCAGAGGATCAAGCGAACGGAGTCGAGGGTCGCCTGACCCTCACGATGGCGCGTAACTCACAGGTAGGCACGCAACTGCACGCCTGCGCGTGAGTTACGCGCCATCGTGCGTGCTGGGGTCGGCGCGGGGCGCCCGAGGGCTGTGCGCGACCTGGGTTCCGTTGAAACGCCTAGCATTCGGACATGAAGCGCATCGACGTCCATGCTGACGGGCCCGCGAGTGTCGACGCGGCGTGGCACGCCTACGTGCACGTCGATCGGTGGCGTGACTGGTCGCCGCACATGCCGCCGGTCGAGGCGGATGCCGTGGTGATCCGTCCCGGCGCGGAAGGACGGTGGCGTCTCGGGCCGGTGACGGTCGGGCGGTTCGTCATCACCGACGTCGATGCGGTGGCGAGGACGTGGAGCTGGCGCGTCAGCGTCCTGGGGCTGACGACGACGGGCGAGCACCGCGTCGAGGTTCGTCGGGGCGGGTGTCGCTGCCACATGGCGATGGATCTGCCGCCCATCGTCGGGCAGGCCTACCGGCCGCTAGCGTGGTGGGCCCTCCATCGGCTCGCTCGCAGCTCGTGAGGCATCGAGGGACACGAAGGGGGTGTGGAGAAACGCGTCATCCGTGACGCGTTTCTCCACACCCCTGGTGTCTTCTCTTTGCGCCTAGATGCACCCGGGTGCATCTAGGCGCAAAGAGAGAGGACGTCAGACAGCGACGTTCTCCTCGAGTTCCTCCTCGGTCTCGGGGTCGAGCTCGTCGCGCTCGTCCTGATGCGCCTGCTCGGCGTGGCGTCCGACGGGGCTGGACGCAGCTTCCTCGAGCTCACGGGCTCGCGCAACACGTCGCTGTTCGACCGCGCATCCGGCTGCGAGACAGAGCAACCCGACGACCAACCAACCGAACAGGATGGTGAGCGGACCGGCGATCGAGGCGTCCGGGAAGTAGATGATGCGACGCAGCGCCTCGACGAAGCCGGAGCCGATCCAGAAGTCGTGCAGCCAACCGAAGAAGCTCGGCTGCATGACGGGCGCGAACACGCCGCCGGACGAGGTGAAGTTGAGCGCGACGAAGATCGCCGAGTACAGCAGCGTCGCAAACCGTCCGACGATCGGGTGCAGGCCGACACCGACCGTCAGCACGCCGGCTGTGTAGAGCAGCGACAGCGCCCACGTTGCGAGCACGTGCCCACCGAACATGTCGTAACCCCACGCCGCGATCGCGAGTTCGATCGTCGAGATGACGACGGCGGCGCCGGCGGCGAGGGCGATGCGCTGGGCGAATGGGCGGCTCGCAGCCGCCGCGCCGATGGCGATCGACGTGGCGTACGCGGCGACCGTCAGGGCGACGAGGAAGAAGAAACCGTTCTGGCCGGCGGGGTCGTCCTCGGTGAGGGGCGCGACGTCCTTGACGGTCAGCGCATCGTGCTGCTTCTCCGCGACGGGGCGGAACATCTTCTCGACGACGGACTTCGTCGTGTCGGACGCGCCACCGGCGGTGAGCAGTTCGGCCTTGCCGTCACCGGGGACGTAGGCCGCGGAGATCTTCAGGTGCTTCAGCTGATCCGTGGCCTGCTCGGGCGTCGCGATCGTGCGGACGTCCGCCTCGTCGCCGAACGCGTCCTGCACCTTGGCCGCCAGCGGGCCGGCCTGCTGAGCCTGACCGACGACGGCGACGGGCACGTGGTGGGGCGACGGCTTGTGGAAACCACCGAGGTAGGCGGCGCACATGATGAGGCCCATGAGGATTGGAACGATGACGTGCGACAAGATCGTCCTCATCGGGGCCTGCGCGGTTGGCGGATGCGCGGTGGACATCTCTTCCCTTCGTTTAATTAGGTTATCTATATTTAATCGTACACCTGACTGCGAGGTGTGCGCGAGCTGTGGGGCCGGCGTCACATCGAATCGTTCCGAGGGCCTACCCGGTCAAACCGTTCTGCGTTTTCGCCGATCGCGGCCTGAGCCATCCGCGACAATGGCACGGTGACTGCGCACTTCGAATCCGTCGACGACGTCCGCGACCGCCTCGCCGAGGCCGGCTACCTCGCGAGCGACGCCATCGCGACGACCGTCTTCCTCGCTGATGCCCTCGGCAAGCCCCTGCTCGTCGAGGGGCCGGCCGGCGTCGGCAAGACCGAGCTGGCGAAGGCGGTGGCGGCGGCATTGTCCGGCGCGACGGGCACAGACGCCGACCTCGTGAGGCTGCAGTGCTATGAGGGCATCGACGAGGCCCGCGCCCTCTATGAGTGGAACCACGCCAAGCAGCTCCTGCGCATCACCGCCAACACCGCTCTGGCACAGGCGTCTTCGTCGGGCGCGGCCGCGTCCACATCGACCACGAACAGCGCCGCGGACGCTCAGCCGGACGCCTCCAGCCCCGCCGGCTCGCCATCGGGCGGCGCCGCCCACGACTGGGACGAGCTTGCCACCGACATCTTCACCGACGACTTCCTCCTGACGCGTCCGCTGCTGCGCGCCATCCGCAACACGCAGCCGACGGTGCTTCTCATCGACGAACTCGACAAGGCCGACGTCGAGGTCGAGGGCCTCCTGCTCGAGGTGCTGAGCGACTTTCAGGTGACGGTGCCCGAACTCGGCACGATCAGTGCGACGCAGCGACCGTTCGTCGTGCTGACGTCGAACGCCGCCCGCGACCTGTCGGAGGCGCTGCGTCGACGCTGCCTGTTCCTGCACATCGACTACCCGACGCCGGCGCTCGAGCAGCGCATCGTCGAACTCAAGGTGCCGGGTCTCGACGCGGCGCTCGTCGAATCCGTCGTGCGACTCGTGCACCGACTGCGCCAGATGCCACTGCGCAAGGCACCGAGCGTCGCCGAGACCGTCGACTGGGCGCGCACCCTCATCGCCCTCGGAGCCGACGGCACGGGCGATCTCGACGCGACGGTGCTGCGCGCCAACCTCGGCGTGCTGCTCAAGCACCAGGACGACATCGAACGCGCCTCCACGCTGCTCAAGCTCGATGCCTGACGACGCCGTCATCCCCGCCGGCGCGGGTGCGCCGGGCGCCGGGCGGCGAGCTGCGCACTCGGACACCGCGGGCTACGGACCGCGCGCGTCCGTGACGTCATCCGCCGGCCCGGGCATCGCGTCTGCGGGCGTGCTGCAGCGTCGACTCGTGTCGTTGGCGAACGCGTTGCGGCGCCACGGCGTCGTCGTCGGCACGAGCGACGTCATCGACGCGGGGCGCATCGTCACCGCTCTCGGGCTCGACGATCGCGAGCGTCTGCGCGAGGGTCTCGCGTCGGCGTTCATGCGACGCGGCGAGCAGCGGCGCGTGTTCGACGAGTTGTTCGACCTCTACTTTCCCGCCGCCCTGGGCGCGCGCACGCGCCTGACGGACCTCGAAGAGGACGGCGCCGCAGACAAATCCGGTGCTCACCCCGACGGCGAGCCCGAACCCGACTCGCTCGACGCACTCGACGACTTCGACCCCCTGACGGCGGACGCCGCGGCCCTGCGCGAGCGCGCCAGGGCGCTGCAGGAGATCCTCGCGCAGGCTCTCGCCGCTCAGGACGAGCGGGCGTTGAACGCCCTCGCAGCCACCGTCGTCACGGAGTTCGGCGTGCTGCGGCGCGAGGGTGAGAACGGGTTCAGCGCGAACCAGGCGATCGAGCAGTTCCAGCCGAACCTCGCCATCGCGCGCGCATCCGAGCTCATGCAGCAGGGCCCAGAAGCCGGCGGTTCTGACGGCGGCACGGCCGGTGGCAGCTCGGGCGGCGGGGGTGGTGGTAGCGGTCAGGCGATGGGTGCCGATCAAGGGTGGCAGCCGGAGCGCTTCACGCCGCGGCTCGATCGTGACGACGCCCGCGAGCGCGTCGCCGCGTTCCGGCGCCGTGTCGAGACCGAGACGCGGCGACGCAACGCGGAGATCCGTGGTGTCGAACGGCTGGCGGAGCACGCCGTCACGACGCCGCTCGAGCGTCGCGCATTCAGCCAGACGTATGCCGTCGATGCCGCGGAGATGCGGCGCGTCGTCGACCCTCTCGCCCGCAAGCTCGCAGCGCGGATGGCGGCCAAGCGGCGCCGCGCGTCACATGGGCGCATCGACATCCGGCGGACGCTGCGGGCGTCGATGTCGACGGGCGGCGTACCGATCGAGCCGGTGTTCACGCATCACGCGCCGAACCGTTCGGAGCTCGTCATCCTCGCCGACATGTCGAGTTCGGTCGCCGGGTTCAGCCGGTTCACGATCCTGCTCATGCAGGCGATGCAGGCGCAGTTCGCGCGCGTGCGCGTCTTCGGGTTCGTCAACACCGTCGACGAGCTGACCGCGGTCGTCAAGGAGGTCGGGCGCGACGGCGACCTCGTCGAAGCGCTCAAGGGCAACCGGCGCATGACGCGCGGGCACCGCAACAGCGACTACGGCCAGACGTTCGCCGACTTCGTCGAACACCACCTCGACGCGGTGACGCCGCGTGCCACCGTCCTCATCCTCGGCGACGCGCGCACGAACAACACCGACCCGCGCTACGACGCGCTGCGCACCATCGCGCAGCAGGCGAGGCACGCGATGTGGCTCAACCCGGAAGCCGAATCACAGTGGGGCCAGGGCGATTCCGTCGCACACCGATACGCCGCCATCGTCGACATGCACGAGGTACGCACCATCACCGATCTGCGGGAGTTCGTCGCCCGCGCCTTGTGACACCCGTGCCCCTCGAGTGCCGCCACGCCGACGACGTGCCATTACCTGCACGAGAAATGTGCAGCTGCCCCAGGATTGTTCAGCACATTCCTGGGGCAGCTGCACAGAAGTCGGGCAGCTGACGACGCACCATCAGCACCCTCGGCCACGACCTACTCGATGAAGCCCTCGCTCTTCAACCACTCCTCGGCGACCTTGCCGGGATCTTTGCCCTCGACGTCGACGCGGGCGTTGAGATCGATGAGGGTGTCGTTGTCGAGCTTCTTCACGACCGGTTCGAGGATCTGCGCGATCTGCGGATACGTGTCGTAGATCGTCGTCTTGACCACGGGCGAGACGTTGTAGTTGGGGAAGAAGTGCTTGCTGTCGCTCATGACGTCGAGGTGGAGACTCTTGATCCGCCCGTCCGTCGTGAAGACCTCACCCAAGTTGCAGACCTTCTGGTCGATCGCCGAGTAGATGGCGCCGGTGTCCATCTTGCGGATGTTGCCGGTCGGCACGTCCTTGCCGTACGTCATCCCGTACGCCTTGAGCATGGGTTGGAAGCCGTCGTTGCGGTTCGCGAACTCCGACTCGATGCAGAACGTGCGCTCGCCGACAGGCACCTTCTTGAGATCCGACAGATCCTTGAGCCCGTACTTCTTCGCGAAGTCCTGACGCATGCCCAGGCTGTACGTGTTGTTCATGGGCGCAGGTTCCAGCCAGGTGAACCCGTTCTTGGCGTCCTCCGCCTTCACGGCCTCGTACTGCTTGCGCGAATCAGCGATGGGGTCGGTCTTGCCCATGTAGGTGATCCACGCCGTGCCCGTGTACTCCATGATGAGCTGCACCTGCCCCGTCAGCTGCGCCTGGCGCGAGGCCGCAGAACCGGGGATGGCGGTGAAGTCTTTCACCTTCGCGCCGCCCGACTGCAGCATGATGACCGCGATCTTGCCGAGGATCTGCTGCTCGGTGAAGTCCTTGGAACCGACCGCGATGTCGAGCCCGTCGAGCTTCTTCACCGAGGCCAGGGGGCCCGCGAGCTTGGCACTCGTCGTCAGCCCGCCCGAGGTGCCGAGGCCGCAGGAACTCAGCGTCACGGCCGTCGTGACGGCGACGACGGCGCCCGTCGCTCGCCTCATTCGCTGGCGTGTCATCCGATCACATTCCCTTCGGCGTGAGCAGGGCTTCGAGCAGGCGCCCGGCCCATTCGAACGCGAGGGCGAGCAGCGCGATGAGGATGCCGCCGCTGACGAGCACGGGGTAGCGGAACAGCTTGATGCCGGTCGTGATGAGCTCGCCCAGGCCACCGGCGTTGATGAAGGCCGCGAACGAGGCCGTGCCCGCGACGAGCACGAGCGCGGTGCGCACGCCGGCCATGATGATGGGCGCAGCCAGGGGCATCTCGATGCGCAGGAGCGTCGCCATCTGGCTCATGCCCATGCCGCGTGCGGCTTCGACGAGCGTCTGGTCGACCTGCTGCAACCCCACCATGGTGTTGCGCAGCACCGGCAGGAACGCGTAGATCGCGAGCGCCAGCACCGCCGTCCAGAAGTCGAACGCGATCCACATCGCGAGCAGCACGATGAGGCCGATGACGGGCGTCGCCTGTCCCGCGTTCGCGATGGCGATGACGGGGCCGGAGAATCGCCGGAATCTCGGACGCGTCAGCAGCACTCCCAGCGGGATGGCGGTGACGAGCACCGCGACGGCAGCGGCCGCCGTCACCTTGAGGTGTTGCCAGAACAGGGTGCCGAGCAGGCTCCACTCGAGCTGGCGGGCCTCGATGTCGTCGAGGTCGGCGTTGAGGCGCCAGATCACCCAGCCACCGCCGACGAGCAGGATGAGGATGGGCAGGCCGACGATCATGCCGAACCGCTCACGCCCCAGGCGCTTCCTCATCGCTGCTCCCCCTCGTCGGCCTGAGCGTCGAAGTCCGTGGTCGAGGAGGTGTTGGCGACGACCGTCGAGCTCGCGTCAGCCTCTCCGTCGACGCGTTCGCTGAGTGCGGCCGCCTGCTCCTGCACCTGACGGATGTGCTCCATCACCTGCTGGAACGACGCGACGCCGCGGTACTCGCCGCGCCCGCCGGTGACGACGACGGCGCCGTGGCTCGAGGTGAGCATCGCGTCGAGGGCGTCGTTGAGGGTGGCACGCGAGTCGACGGTGATGAGGTTGACCCCACGGTTCTCGACCCGGGTGCCGCGCATCCGCTCGACGTTGATGAAGTCGACCGGGCGTCCGCGTTCGTCGAGCACGACGACGTTGGGGGAACCGCCACGCTGGGCGGCCTCGCGCGCCTCGGACGCGTCGGCTCCGACGGTGACGGTACCCAGCTGCGTCGCGCCGATCTCGTCGAGGCGTGTCAGCTGCAGCGACTTCAGCGCCGAACCCGAGCCGACGAAGTCCTCGACGAACTCGTTGGCCGGCGCCGCGAGGATGTTCTCGGGGGTGTCGTACTGCTCGATCCGCCCGCCCTCGGAGAGGATGAGGATGCGGTCGCCCAGCTTCAGTGCCTCGTCGATGTCGTGCGTGACGCAGATGATCGTCTTGCTCAGCTGGCGCTGGATGCTGAGCATCTCGTCCTGCAACCGCTGCCGGGTGATCGGGTCGACGGCGCCGAACGGCTCGTCCATGAGGATGACGGGTGGGTCGGCCGCCAGGCCACGGGCCACGCCGACGCGCTGCTGCTGCCCGCCCGACAGCTCGCGGGGGTAGCGGTCGCGGTAGCGCGCAGGGTCGAGACCGACCATGTCGAGCAGTTCGTCCGTGCGCGCGGCGATGCGCTTCTTGTCCCACTTGAGCAGCCCCGGCACGACGCCCACGTTGTCGGCGACGGTGAGGTGCGGGAACAGCGAGCCACCCTGGATGACGTAGCCGATCTTGCGGCGCAGGTCGTCGACCTTGTGGTTCTTGACGTCGTCACCGTCGATCGTGATGCGACCACTCGTCGGGTTGATGAGCCGGTTGATCATCTTGAGCGACGTCGTCTTGCCGCAGCCGGAGGGGCCGACGAACATGACCATCTCGCCGGCGGGGACGGTAAGGCTGAGGCCGCCGACGGCCGCCTTCGCCTGGCCCGGGTACTTCTTGACGACGTCGTCGAAGACGATCTCGGCGCCCGTGACGTCATGGCTGGCGGGCTGCTCGTTGACGGTCTCGGTGACGGGAGCGTCGTGGTCGGTGCGGAACAGATCAGGCACGGATACCCCTGGGAATCGTCAGTCGGCCGATGCCGACGAGAATGAGGTCGAGCACGAGGGCGAGGATGACGATGCCGATCGTGCCGACGAGGGCGAAGTTGATGGCGTTGACGCCACCGTTCTGAGACAGGCCGGTGAAGATGTAGCCGCCGAGACCTGGGCCGAGGGCGTAGGCGGCGATGGCCGCGACGCCGAACGACATCTGCGTCGAGGTGCGCACCCCCGCGAGGATGACGGGCCACGCGAGTGGCAGACGCACCTTGAGCAGCGTCGCCACCTTGCTCATGCCCATGCCGCGCGCGGACTCGAGCAGGTTCGCGTCGACAGCCTGCAGACCGACGACGGCGTTGCGCAGGATCGGTAGGACGGCGTAGAAGGTGACGGCGATGACCGACGGCACCGCACCGATGCCGACGAGCGGCAGCAGGATGCCGAGCAGCGCGAACGACGGCAACGTCAGGCCGATCGCCGAGAAGATGTTCGCGAAGCTCTCGAGCTTCTTGTTGCGGATGACGATGACGGCCAGGACGAGCGCGATGATCGTCGCGAGCAGCACGGATTGCACGACGAGCGACGTGTGCTGGTAGCTGCGGTAGGCGATGTCCTCCCACCGGTCGGCGATGAAATCCCACACAGGCCTCACCCTCCCTTCCTTGACGGTGACGCAGAGCGTCCTGGGCCGCCGTCATGGGCTGGAGAAGCCACACCCAGGCGGGCTGGATCGCCCGGATCACGCGGGCTGCAGTTCGCTTCAGCCTATGGGCAACCTCGGAAACACGAGCCGTTCGACGGCATTGTCAGGGTTGGACCGCGCCTCTTGACGCCGCCTCGACGCGTCGCCGTGCCGTGTGCTGACGGCGAATGCGGGGCGCAGGTAACGAATAGCTCACGATGCGCTGAATACGGCGAATCACCGTGCCGCCGGCGCGATCGGGCGGCGACACGGCTGTGCCTCGGCGCTGACCGATCGCTGCCTCTTCGACCCGATCCGGCGGTAGCGGCTTCGCGTTGACGGGTCCACGCCGCGTCACGAGACTGGGCGTCATGACTGTTCTCCCTGCCGGTGACCTTCCGTGGCAGACCTACCGCGACGTGCGGCTGCGGGCGTTGTCGACGAACCCAGAGGCTTTCGGGTCGACGTTCGCCCGTGAGAGCGAGTTCAGCGAGCAGGTCTGGGCCGAGCGCGCGATGAGCCCCGGCACGTACCTGTGGGTGCCGGACGCGGGTGAGCCGGAGGCGTCGAGTCAGGTCGCGCCGCGCGCCGAGGCTGATCGGCCTACGACCGGGCCAGGTGTACTTCGACGACCCGGCCGTCGTCGGCGCACTGGGGTACGAGGCACTCGAGATCGCGTTCCTCGTGCAGATGTGGGTGGAGCCGGCGCGCCGCGGCACCGGCGTGTTCGACGCGCTCGTCGACGCCGTCATCAGCGATGCGCGCCAGCAAGGGCTGCGCGCCATCGGGCTGCACGCCTACCGCGCCAACGAGCGCGCGGCTGCCGCGTACCGGCGTCGCGGGTTCCGGCTCGTCGAGAACCCGACAGCCGAGTGCCCGGCCGACGAGGCCGAGTACCTGCTCCCTCTATGACCCGCTGGAATCCTCCGGCCCCCAGCGGCCGCGCCCGTCCCATCCGCGATTCTTGGTTACTTCTGCGATGCAGGGAGCGGGGGCTCAGAAGAACCAGCCCTCCGGCAGCGGCTCGCCGTCGGGGCGCGCGCCGTGGGCGTGGCCGTCGAGCGGCGGGATGCCTGACGCCTCCATCGCCGCGACGTCAACGTAGTGCTCCCGCCCGAACGCGAGCGGGAAGACCTCGTCAGGCATCTCGAGGATGCCGCGCGCGTCCGACTGCGAGGCGTGCGCTGCGAGCGCCGCGCGCTTGTTCTCGAGCCAGGGCGTGACGTCGACGTAGAACGAGATCTCGCGCTCGGGCAGGCCGAGCGGGTTGCCGTCGTCCATGGGCTGATCGGGGTTGAACCCCTCCCCCTCGGGGTAGACGCCCGCCTCGACGGCCTTGCGATACATGACGCGCATGCGATCGCGGTTCATCGTCGATTCGAAAAGCCTCGGCGTCTCGCGCGTCAGCTCGAGCGCCCGGTGCATCACCGGGTGCACCTTGACGTGGTCGGGGTGGCCGTACCCGCCATGCCAGTCGTAACCGACGACGACGTCGGGGGCCTCTTCGTCGAGGATGTCGGCGAGCCGCTGGCCCGCTTCGGTGAGGTCGGCGCCGTGGAACGCCTTCTCGCCGGCGTTCTGCTCCCACCCCGTCATGCCGGAGTCGGCGTAGTCGAGCCACGCGACGCGCGCCGTGCCGAGCACCTGCGCCGACCCGGCGGCCTCGGTGCGTCGTCGATCGACGACGCTCTCGCCGGGCGCGAGGTCGTCGGGGGCATCCCCGTGATCACCGTTGGTCGCATACACGACGACGACACGATGTCCCTCGGAAACGGCTCGCGCCATCGCCCCCGAGGTCTGGCTCGCTTCGTCATCAGGGTGGGCGTGGAAGAAGAGAATCGTCGACACGCCCCATAGTTTCCGCCATCCGGCGGCATCAACCGCAATCGTGACCGGCGCGCGAGGACGATCTGTGGCCGCGGCGACCCGCGATCCCGGCCTGCGTGCACTCCACGAGTCGGCGCTGCGACGATCGAGGGCGTGCCTACCGGGCGGCCGTCTGCGTCACGTGACCAGCCACCGCACCCGCCGGGAACACGCCGGAGCCCCCCGGCTCGTGCGCCGGGGGGCTCTCGCGTCGAGGACGAGGCTCGTCAGAGGGAGCGTGCGCGGCGACGCAGCTGCATCGCGCGGATGATCTCGACGATGCCGGTGACGAGCAGGAACACACCCGCGATCCAGACGAGGGTCGCCATGGACGAGATGGGCGAGGCGACGAGCACGATGCCCGCGAGAATGCCGATGACGCTGGAGACGATGACCCACCCGCGGCCCTGGCCCTTCGTCGAAAGGCCGCGGGCGAGCATCGTCATCGAGTTCATGATCCAGCCGATGCCGATCCACAGCCCGAGCAGAGTGACGGAGTGCGTCTCGCTGCGGAAGCAGAGCAGACCGAGCACGACCGACAACGCGGACACGAGCAAGGATGCAGCGCGCACGAACCCCGGCATCGGCACCGCCAACCCGACGAACAGCCCCATGAGGCCGCTCAGCAGCAGAAAGATGCCGAACAGCACACCGATGACGACGGTGGTCGGCCCCGGCCAGATCAGGGCGATCAGACCGACGATGATGCTCACCGCGCCGACGCCAGCGATCGCCTTCCACGCGTGCGTGGCGAGACGATACAGCGGTGTCTCGACGATGGTGCCTTCGAGGCTCATAGTAACTCCTTCGCGACGGGTGGGTCACGAGAAAGCGCTCGGTGTGTGCCTCCCGCCCCACATCCCGATTGTCCCACAAGCTCATGGGCGAACCCTGGAAGCAGGACATGCCCTACAGACTCACCCGGCCCAGGCCATAGCTCGCGGCCGAGCTGTCACTGCAGGACTTTCTCGATCACCTCACGCAAGTAGGGCGCCGTCGCGCTGTTGTCGTCTGCCGCGACGTCGGCCGGCGACCCCGCGACGACGACGCGGCCGCCGTCCTTGCCCGCGCCCGGCCCCAGATCGATGACGTGGTCGGCCTGCGCGACCATGCGCATGTCGAGCTCGGCCATGACGACGGTGTTGCCCGCGTCGGTGAGGCCCTGCAGGTGGCGCATGAGGCGGTCGCTGTCAGCCGGGTGCAGGCCGGCCGTCGGCTCGTCGAGGACGTAGAGCGTGTCTCCGCGCGAGGCGCGCTGCAGTTCGGAGGCTAGCTTGACGCGCTGCGCCTCACCACCGGACAGCTCGGTGGCGGGCTGCCCCAGCCGCAGGTAGCCGAGGCCGACGTCGCGCAGCACCGCGAGGCTGTGATGGATCGAGCCTTCACCGTCGAAGAACGCGTGCGCCTCGTCGACGCTCATCGCGAGCACGTCGGCGACGGAGCGTTCGTGCCACGTCACCTCGAGCGTGCTCGCCTCGTACCGCGTGCCGTGGCAGTCGGGGCACGGCGTGTAGATGCTCGGCAGGAACAGCAGCTCGACCATGACGCTGCCCTCCCCCTCGCACGTCGGGCAACGACCGCCGGGCACGTTGAACGAGAATCGACCCGCCGTGTAGCCGCGGCGCTTCGCCTCGTCGGTCGCCGCGTAGAGCTTGCGGACGTGGTCGAACAGGCCCGTGTAGGTGGCCACGTTCGAGCGCGGCGTGCGTCCGATCGGTTTCTGGTCGATGACGACGACGCGGCGCACGCCCGGGGGCGCCTCGGTGACGCGTCCGCGAATGTCATCGACGTCGTCGCCGAGCAGCAGATCGGTCTCGGGGTCACCCGTCAGCTCGGGTTCGGGAGCGCCGCCGCTGCCGAGGTGCTCGCGCAGCAGCGCAGGCACCGCCTGGCTGACGAGGCTCGACTTGCCCGAGCCGGAGATACCCGTGACAGCGCTCAGGCATCCGACGGGGAAGCTGACGTCGAGGCCCTGCAGGTTGTTGCGCGTCACGTCCGCGAACGCCAGCCAGCCTTGCGGCTCGCGGGGCGAGCGCCGCGAAGAGGCGCCGGGGGCGTCGTCGTCGCGGGGAAACAGGTAGCGGCGGGTCTCGGACTCGGCGACGTCAGCGAGCCCGGACGGCGTGCCGCTGTAGAGCACTCGGCCGCCCTGCTCCCCGGCTCCGGGGCCGATGTCGACGAGCCAGTCGGCTTCGTGGATGACGGTGAGCGAGTGCTCGACGACGAACACGCTGTTGCCGCGCTCCTTCAGCCCGTGCAGGATGCCGATGAGCGCGTCGAGGTCGCGCGGGTGCAGCCCGGCAGACGGCTCGTCCAGCACGTAGACGACACCGAACAGCTTCGACGACAGCTGCGTTGCGAGGCGCAGGCGCTGACGTTCGCCGCCGGAGAGCGTCGGCGTCGTGCGATCGAGCGAGAGGTAGCCCAGGCCGAGGTCGATCATCGGTTGCAGGCGCGTGACGAGGTCGGCTGCGAGACGTTGCGCTGCCGCGCGCTTCTCGACCGAAAGATTTGGCGTGCGCCGCACGTCGGGCGCGGCATCGTGCGATGCTCCGCCACCTGCCACGCGAGCCTGCGTCGACGCTTCCCGAGCTTCGGCGTCGTGCACGTGATCGTCCTGGTGCGCGGCCTCGGCCGGGCTCCAGTCGTCAGCGGTGACGGCGCGCGCGATCTCGGCGAGGCGCTCGAGCGGCAGGTGCGAGAAGGCGGCGATGTCGAGCCCCTCGAACGTCACGGACAGCGCTTCGGGCTTGATCTTGGCGCCGTGGCAGGTGCCGCACAGCTCGCTCGTCAGGTAGCGCGAGGCGCGCTTCTTCGTCGTGGCGCTCTTGGCGTTGGCGAAGGTGTCGAGCACGTAGCGTCGCGCTCCGATGAAGGTGCCCTGATAGCTCGGCTCCATGCCCTGCTTCTGCGCACGCCTCGTCTGCTTCGGCGTCAGGCCCGCGTACACGCCGACGCTGGGGCGCTCCTCGGTGAACAGGATCCAGTCGCGATCCTTCTTCGGCAGGTCCTTCCAGGGCGTGTCGACGTCGTAGCCGAGCGCGACGAGGATGTCGCGCTGGTTCTGCCCCGCCCACGCGACGGGCCAGGACGCGACGGCGCGCTCGCGGATCGTCAGCGACGGATCCGGCACCATGCTCTTCTCGGTGACCTCGTAGACACGGCCGATGCCGTGGCACGTCGGGCAGGCCCCTTGGACGGTGTTCGACGAGAAATCCTCGGCGTAGAGCATCGCCTGCCCCGGCGGATACCACCCGGCGCGCGAGTAGAGCATGCGCACAAGGCTCGACAATGTCGTCACCGTCGCGACATCGGAGCGCGCGCCGCCCCCACCGCGCTGTTGCTGCAGTGCGACGGCCGGCGGCAGGCCTTCGACGACGTCGACGTCCGGCACGCCCGCCTGATCGATGAGGCGCCGCGCGTACGGCGCGACGGATTCGAGGTAGCGCCGCTGCGACTCGGCGAACAACGTGCCGAACGCCAGCGACGACTTGCCCGAACCGGACACACCGGTGAACACGACGATCGAATCGCGCGGCAGGTCGAGCGCCACGTCCTTGAGGTTGTTCTGCCGCGCGCCGCGGACGACGACGCCGTCACGCCACGCGCTCGGCTCCGCCTGATCGAGTGTTGATGCCTGCTCCTCATTCACGCCTGCGACGTTACCCGCCGGCGGCGACAACCCCGGAGTTCCGCGGAATCTCGAGACGCCGACACCCGGTTGTCGGAGGTCGGTGCCAGACTGCGAGCTTGACCGACATCACACCCTGCATCTGGCTCGACGACACGGCGGAACCGGCCGCCGAGCTCTAGCTCTCCTTGTTCCCGAACTCGCGGCGCGTCGACACCGTCCGCCATCCCGACGACCCGAAAACCCTGGGCCCAACGCCTCTCGCGCCGGGCGGGTGATGCTCGAGCAGGTCGAGCTCGACGTCCATCCGTTCACCCTGCTCAACGGCGGCCCGGTCTTTCCACAGACGGAGGCCTCAGCTTCCAGGTTTCCTGCGCCGGACAGGACGAGGTTGATCACTACTGGAACGGCCTGGCGGCAAACGGTGGCTCCGAGAGCCCGTGCGGCTGGTGCAAGGATCCGTTCGGCGTCAGTTGGCAGATCATTCCGCGCCGTTTCACCGAGTTGATGCAGACGCCCGACCCCGACGTCGTCGCACGCGTCTCTCAGGCGATGTTCTCGATGACGAAAATGGTCGTCGCCGGCCTCGAAACGGCGGCCGCCGGCTGAGCGGGGCAGGCACGACGAAGGCCCCCACCGCGGTGAGGGCCTTCGCTCGAGAGCTTTGGATCCCCCGACCGCCTGGTGCTCTGGGGTCATCAGGTTGCCGGGGGCTTCACCCATTGTTACCCAGGACTTAACCTCGCAACAGTCTTGGGGGCGAAATTTCTGCGAAATGTGAGCGGTGAGACACCGGCCAGGGCCGTGGGGAGGGGGAGGTGGCCCTAGCCGGTGTCGTGGGCGAGCGGTCGTCCATCCGCTCGCGATTCGCGCCGACGACGAGGAGATGGACGTCGATCGGTCACGAGGTTCCTGCGATCCGGCGTGGTGGCGCCCCGGTGCGCGCCGAACACCACGAACGTCGCGCGGCGTGTGGGGCGCTCATCTCGGCGTCACGATCTGCGTGACTCACCGGTGCAGGAGGTCTGTGGGGTCGGCGGGGTCGGGCCCCGTCAGGAGGCGACGATCTTGCCGTTGCGGATGACGTAGGCGGCGCGGCGGTCGAGTTCGAGACTCGTCGCGGCGTTCGTCGTCGACGTCACGGTGCTCGCGTGCCGGACGCCCGTCGCGACGCCCGCGGCGGAGGCGTCGGCGGCGCTCAGTGTGCCGATGCCCATGAAGGCGACGGCGGAGCTGACGGCGATGCCGCGTCCGAGCGACTTGAGGGAGCCGAAGATCGAGGTGGACTGTTGGCTGGTGTGCTTCGTGGTGTTCATGACGTTCACTCAACGCCCGGTGTCTATGGGCTTTCTGTGACGCTCTTGTGGCGTACCTACGGGCGTCGCAGACCGCCCGCGACTCAGCCATGGCCTACGACGCGCGCACGATTCGACCACGATCATCGGGCAGGAGATAGGCGTCCCCGCGACTCGGAGGGCGAATCAGGCAGAACGGAGAGCGCAGGCCCATGGCGGCAGAGCAGAGGCGCAGCGTCGCCGGGCGCACGCGGGCCAACCGCCCGGCCTCGTGAACCGTCCAACGCTCAGCCCTGCTCCGGGGAAGCAGTGCGATCGGCCCCGCCGCCTCAGCGCTCGACCCCACGAAGGCCTCCCGAGACAGCCGGCAGCTCTCTACCGTCATGAACCACGTAGGCTCGCCCTCGTGAAGAGCGAATTTGCCACCATCGCCGCCGGCGTCGTCATGCTCGTGTTCGGGCTCGCTCTCGTCGCGGCGCTGGGCAAGGGCATCGCCGGGGCGATTCGTCGTCGCAGCTGGCCCCTCGTCGACGGTCATGTGCGTCTCGGCACCGGCAAGGACGGGCGCGAGAACTCGCTCGCACGCATCCGCTACACCGCGCCCGACGGCAGCCGTCAGCTCCTCGAGACCCCGACGGGTGGCATGAGCACGAACGGCCGCGACGGCCAGACGCTGCCGCTGCTCGTCGACCCGCACGACCCGGCGCACGCCGTGCCGAAGGCGTCGGGCGGCACCCTCGCGACGATGGGGTGCTTCGCCGCGATCAGCCTCTTCTTCGCCGTGTTCGGCGCGTTCGCCATCATCACCGTCCTCACCTGATGACGGGCACGCAGGCGCCCCCTGCCACCTCGCCAACGGACGACCAGCTACGCGCGACGCGCCTGTTCCTGCTCGCCGCAGGCCTGTTCGTGTTCCTCACCGCCGAGATGTACCCCGTCGGCGCGATGCCCGACATGACGCGCGACCTCGGCGAGAGCGACGCCGCCGTCGGACGCCTCGTGACCTGGTACGCGGTCGGTGTCGGCGTCGCCGCCATCCCGCTCGTCATGCTGACGCGACGTATGCCGCGCCGCCGCGTCATCGTCGCGTGCCTGCTCGCCCTGTTCGTCTCGATGGCGATGGCGGCGCTCGCGCCGAACCTGCTCGTCGTGACGATCGCGCGCTTCATCGGCGCCGCCGCGCATGGCGCGATCTTCGCGGTCGTGCCCGTGGCCGCGGCGAGTCTCGCGCGCCGGGGCGCCGAGGCGAAATCAGTCGCGAGCGCCTTTCTCGGCGCGAGTGTCGGCGTCGTCGCGGGGCCGCCGTTCGTCGCCGCCGTCAGCGACCATCTGGGGTGGCGCGTCGCGAGCGGCATCATCGCGGCCATCGCGCTCGGCGTCGCGATCGCGAGCCAGCTGAAGCTGCCGCCCCTCGAACCGGAGGCGCCCGGCGAGTTCTCGCTGCGCCTGCCGCGCGCCATGGCGGGGCCGTTCTTCACGCTGTGCGCCGTCGTCGCGGTCGTCGTGACGGCGCACAACGCGGCGTGGGCGTTCATCGCGCCGATCCTGGCGGCGAAGGGCATCTCGGGCACCGCGTTCGCCGTCGAACTGTTCGTCTACGGCGTTGCCGGCGCGCTGACCACGGCGTACGCGAGCCGACACCTCGACGCGCATCCGACGCGCGTCACGATGCTCGCCCTCGGCTGCATGGTCGTCGCGCTGCTCGCGCTGACGTTCTCGCCTGCCGCCGCGGTCGCCGCCTTCGCCGCAGCTGCCTGGGGTGGTGCGTTCGGTGTGCTGCCGGTCGCGTTCCAGACGCGTGCGCTGTCGATGACGCCGGGTTTCACGGACGCGTCGACGCCGATCTACGTCGTCGCGTTCCAGGTCGGCATCAGCCTCGGCGCGCTCGTCGGCAG
>NZ_LSJT01000046.1:0-616 GCF_001556795.1 Dermacoccus sp. CCH2-D9 | reverse complement strand
GCGCGGGCGACGCTGAAGCTCATCGACGCAGGGGGACCGTTCCCGTACTCGCGTGATGGCATCGTCTTCGCCAACCGTGAGGGCCGCCTGCCCAAGCATCCGCGCGGCTGGTACCACGAGTACACCGTCGAGACGCCGGGAGAATCCGACCGCGGCGCTCGCAGGTTGATCCAAGGCAAGGACGGCACCATCTATTACACGGGCGACCACTACGAGAGCTTCCGGAGGGTGCAGAGATGACGGCTGCGACGGTGCGTGGGCTGATCGAGGCGGGCCAGGGCGGCTGGGTGCCGCGGGGGCTGACAGGCCCGACGTCCGACGAGTTGCGCTCGCTGTGCAAGGACGCGGGGTGGGGCTTCGTCGAGGTGCGCCTCGCCGGGGTGGCGGACAAGCCCGACCTCATGCGCACTCTCGCGCGCCAGCTCGAGCTGCCCGCTTATTTCGGCGGAAACTGGGACGCCCTCGAGGAATGCCTCGGCGACGTCGTCGCGCGCGAGGACGGCATGGTCCTGCGGCTCAAGGGCCTCGGCGCGCTACCCGCGGGCCTGAGCGACCCGCTCGTCGACATCGTCGACGACCTCGTCGAAGATCATGGCGGCGCGGGCCGCACGAGCCC
>NZ_LSJT01000045.1:0-30322 GCF_001556795.1 Dermacoccus sp. CCH2-D9 | reverse complement strand
GTTCGCCGCGTTCGCCTCGCAGGACAACGCGCTCATCAAGACGATCGGTGTGTCGCTCGCGACGGCCGTCTTCCTCGACGCGTTCCTCGTGCGCATGATCCTCATCCCGGCCGTCATGCTCATGCTGGGCAAGCACGCCTGGTGGATCCCGAAGTGGCTCGACAAGATCATGCCCAACGTCGACGTCGAAGGTGAAAGCCTCAGCCAGCACGGCGCGCGCCCCGGCTCGCCCGAGCACGCTGCGGAGCGCGCAGCCGCCGGCACGACCGATGGGGTCGCCGCTGCGTCTGCCGGCTCGGCCGCCTCGTCCGACGCTGCGGGGACGGAGACGACGGACGCGGCCGCCTCGGAGCACGCGGCCACGACGCCCGGTCTGCACGGCGCGACGCCGGCGAGCATCGTCGAGGAACTCTTCGCCGGTGAGAGCCACTCGACGCCGAAGCACCTCGCCCGCGACGACGAGGACCGCCCGCGTACGAGCTGAGCGTCAGAGACCCGGCCGGCTGAGCGCTGACCGACGAAGCGGGCTCCGCGACCATCTGGTCTCGGAGCCCGCTTCGTCGTGTCAGGAGCTTTCGTCCGTGAGGTGCCTGGTCCGTCAGGGGTTTCGCCCGTCAGCGGTTCAGACGCGCGGCAGGTCGACGCCCGTCGTCGCAGCCGCGAGGGCCCACACGGATGCGGCGAGGGTCGGGCCCTTGGCGCTGCGGTACACCGGCACCTCGGCGGCCTCTCCGGTCATGCCGGTGCGGCTCTTCGGGCCGTAGAACGCGCCGTTCCGGGCCGCCGGGTCGGTGGCGGCCATGAGTTCGGGGCCGGCGCCCTGGACGGCGTCCATGCTCGGCAGCACGTCGGGGTCCACGATGCGCATCATCATCGTCGTGCGTCCGGAACCGAGCGCGGCGCCGGCGCTCTGCAGGTTGGTCTTCGTGTAGCCGGGGTGCGCGATGGTGGAAAGGAGCCTCCAGCCGCGCTCCTGCGGCGAGATGCAGGCCCATGAGCAGGTCGGCGAGCTTCGACTGGCCGTACGCGCGCCACGAGGAGTACTTCTTCTCCCACTCGAGGTCGGCGAAGTCGATCGACGCCGCCTGCGCGGCGATGCTCGACATCGTCGTGACACGCGGCGCGCGCCCCTCCAGCAGCGTCGGCAGGAGCAGGTTCGTCAGGACGAACGGGCCGAGGAAGTGGCTGCCCCACTGCAGTTCGTGGCCGTCCTTCGTCAGCATGCGCTCCGGGGGCGTCATGACGCCGGCGTTGTTGACGAGGACGTCGAGCCCCTTGCCGTCGCCGCGGATCTCGACGGCGAGGGCGTGGGCCGAAACGTCGAGGCGGCGCTTCGTCGCGTGGTGCAACCCCACCCGCTCGGGTGGGTATGCCCACGGCCGCCCGGGATGCGGGAGGCGCGGCGGGCCCGCGCGCCCTGCTCCTGACGGGGCAAGGCATTCAACACCTACTCGCCGGTTCAGGACCGGCGCCCAATTCTCGGTTAATGGTCGTTAACCTAGGCCGCATGACTATCACCGACGCACCGCTCACGCAGGCTCCCACGTCCGACGAGGACGTTCTGGCGCGCGCTCGCCGCATCGTGCTCGAGGAGGGCAAGCCGCTCGGCTACGACGACCTCGTCGAGGTGCTGCGCACAGGTGACGATCGCCTCGAGGAGCTGCTGCAGCTCGCCCATGAGGTGCGCCTGAAGTACAACGGCGACGAGGTCGAGGTCGAGGGCATCGTCTCCCTCAAGACGGGCGGCTGCCCCGAGGACTGCCACTTCTGCTCACAGTCGGGGCAGTTCACGTCGCCGGTGCGTTCGGTGTGGCTCAACATTCCGCAGCTCGTGCGCGCCGCGAAGCAGACGCGCGAGACGGGCGCGTCGGAGTTCTGCATCGTCGCCGCCGTGCGCGGGCCGGACGCGAAGCTCATGGAGCAGATGCGCGAGGGCGTCAAGGCGATCCACGACGAGGTCGACATCCAGGTCGCGGCGTCTCTCGGCATGTTGACGCAGGAGCAGGTCGACGACCTGCGCGACATGGGTGTGCACCGCTACAACCACAACCTCGAGGCCGCGAAGTCGTACTTCCCCGACGTCGTCACGACGCACACGTACGAGGAGCGCTGGGAGACGTGCACGATGGTCAAGGCCAGCGGCATGGAACTGTGCTGCGGTGGTCTCGTCGGCATGGGTGAGACGCTCGAGCAGCGCGCAGAACTCGCGTCGCAGCTCGCCGAGCTCGAGCCGCACGAGGTGCCGCTCAACTTCCTCAACCCGCGCCCCGGCACGCCGTTCGGCGACATCGAGCCGATGGAGTCGAACGACGCGCTGCGCACGATCGCCGCGTTCCGTCTCGCACTGCCGCGCACGATCCTGCGCTACGCGGGCGGCCGCGAGCTGACGCTCGGTGACCTCGGCACGCGTGACGGGCTCATGGGCGGCATCAACGCCGTCATCGTCGGCAACTACCTGACGACGCTCGGGCGCGACCCGAAGGAAGACCTGTCGTTGCTCGGCGAGCTCAACATGCCGATCAAGGCCCTCAACGCGACACTCTGACGCGCCCTGCACGAGAGATGACGACGATGAGTGACGCGACGCTGCCGGGCCGCGACCAGGGTGCGGTCGTGGGGGGCCCGGCTGTGCGTGGGCGGGGTTCGCAGGTCGCGGCGGCGGGCAACTCGGGTGATGCGCCCGCGTTCTGCACGCGGTGCGGCTTGGCGCCCGAGGCGGCCGACCACGCGACGTGCGCTCGGTGGCTCGCCTCGGAAGAGCCGCCGCGCTTCTGCGCGCAGTGCGCGCGGCGCATGAAGGTGCAGATCATCCCGACTGGATGGTCGGCCGAGTGCTCCCGTCACGGCGCGATCAGTGGCGGCGCCGGCGTCTGACCGCGCGCGGCCGGCAGACGCGACGTCGGGGGTGACCCGAGTCACATCTGAACGTATCCTGAGGGTTCAGGCATCGACAGGGGTCGAGGCCGATGTCGCGAGGGGGAACGATGCCCGAATTGACCTGTTCACACGTCAGCCGCCGGAATGCCCTCCTGGGCGGTGCGGGCGCCGCGGCCCTGGGCTGTGTCGCCACTTCGACGACGTCAGCACTGGCCGACACCACAGACCCCTCGTACCCGCGCTTCGGCGACAGCCGCTACCGCGTGCTGCACTACCAGATCGGTGACACGATCCTCACCGGCAGCTCGCCGCGGCTCTTCGGTTCGACGACGATGACGTGCGTCGCTGCGCGATCGATGACGAACCTCTTCGTCGACTTCCAGCACACACCGAACGTCGTGTCGATCAACGGCAAGGCCGTGCGATTCTCCAGGACGTCCAGCGTCGCCACGACGTACGGCGACCAGGGCGGGCATCGCCGATTCACCGTCAGCGGCTTCTCGCTGCCGGCGGGAGCGCGATTCACGCTCAAGGTCGGCTACAACGTCTCCGCCGACGCGAACCGCACCGCCTCGCTGTTGAGCGCCGGGGCGTACTTCGTCGTCGCCGGCGAGCCGATCGCCGCCACGCACTGGTTCCCGTGCAACGACCGGCTCGACGTGAAATCGACCTACGGCGTCAGCATCTCGACCCAGCGGGCCAACCGGGTCATGCTGGCGAGGCCGACCTCACAGACGTTCTACACCTCGGGCCGCACCGCGATGACGAACATTCGCTTCGCTGTCGCCGAACCCAGCGCCACCTACCAACTCGGCCTCGCCGTCGGGCCGTTCAGCGTCACCTCGGGTACGTGGTCGATCGGCGGGCGTGACGTTCCCTACGGCGTCGCGGCACAGCCGGGGCTCACGAAGTCGACCCTGCTCGATCACACCCCGCGGGCCTTGTCGTACTTCGCGGCGCGCTACGGCAGCTTCCCCTTCTCGCACGCGGGCGGGGTCTTGGTCAAAGACATTGGTGTGGGCGCTCAGGAGACCGTCGGCGGGCCGACCTACGACGCGTCCTGCAACACAGCCGCGTTCGTCACCCACGAGAATGCGCACATGTGGTTCGGCAACAGCGTGACCGCGGCGAGTTGGGCGGACGTCGTGTTGATCCAGGAGGGCCTGGCGCAGCTCCTGGAATGGGACTATGTGCAGATGTTGCGTGCCACGTCAGGCACCTCCGCCGCGATGTGGGCTCCCCTGCTGACGCCGCCCACGACCTGGCGCGTGCCGACCCACATGAAGGTGGCGAAGCTGACGTATCAGTACGCGGGTGGCCTCATGCGGGAGCTGCGCCGTGAGATGGACGGCTCGATCGAGCAGGCGCGCGCACCGCGCTTCACGGCATTCCTGCGCACGTTGGCCACGGGCCACGCCCACTCGAGCATCACCCGCGCCCAGTTCAAGGCCGAGGCGCAGAAGGCCGCGGGCAAGGATCTCAGCGGTTTCCTTCGTCGCTACGGCATCTGATCTGCGCTACTCGGGCCGCGCGGCATCCGTCGTCCCGACGGTGGGATCCACGACGGACGAAGACGCGGCGGCTCGTCGCGCCTTCGCCCAGCACACCCATGCGCCGAGGCACACCATGACGATGGCCACGAGGTGCACGATCACGGCGGCGATGTCGCTGAACGGCGCGACCAGGATGACGAGAACGGCGAGCACCCCCACGATGAGCGCGTAACGCATCATGAAGGGCGCGGCGGCGCGGTTGGCGTCGAGCAACGCCTCAGGGGTGCGTGCAACGCCGCGCGGGCGCAGCGCGAGCCTACCGCCGAAGGGCAGCGTGCCCGACGTGATCGAGCGTGCGAGCCACGCCGTCATTGCTGCGATGGCGGCGAGGACGCAGGCGCCGATCATGGCGGTCACCGCGAGATCCGTGATCATGGCCTCACAGTAGCGATAACGGCCGACAACCGCGGAAGGACGCGGTTGTCGGCGCTCGATCCTAGGGTGAGACGCATCACGCCGCCCGTGCTCGAGGCCGCCTTCCGGACTCGCGGGTAACCGGGCGTGGGATGAGAGGATGCGGCCATGACCACGGACGTCGACGCGCTGCTCACCCTCGACGCCGCCCACGTGTGGCACCCCTACGCGAGTGCCACGGCAGGAGTACCGCCCCACGTCGTCGAGTCCGCCTCCGGCGTGCGGCTGCGTCTCGTCGAGGCCGGCGGAACGCGCCGCGACGTCATCGACGCGATGAGCTCGTGGTGGTGCGCCGTGCACGGCTACGGCGTGCCGGAGCTCGATGCGGCTGCCACGGGGCAGCTACAGCGCATGTCGCACGTCATGTTCGGCGGTTTGACGCACGAACCCGCGATCCGGCTCGCCGAGCGCCTCGTCGCGATGGCGCCGCACCCACAGCCGGAACGTGCGGCGTTGCACCGAGTGTTCCTCGCCGATTCGGGCTCCGTCAGCGTCGAGGTGGCAATGAAGATGGCGCTGCAGTGCTTCGCCGCCGACAACCGGCCACGGCGTCGCATCCTCACCGTCCGCGGCGGCTACCACGGCGACACGTTGCACCCGATGAGCGTCTGCGACCCCGACGGCGGTATGCACACGCTCTGGCGCGGCACACTGCCGGAGCAGATCTTCGCTCCGCTGCCGCCCGCACCCGCGGACCCGTCGTCCGGCCTCGTCGCTGACGCGGGCGAGATGGCCGCGTGGAAGGACGAGACCGCGCGCTTGTTCGCCGAGCACGCCGACGACATCGCCGCCGTCATCCTCGAACCCCTGCTGCAGGGCGCCGGCGGCATGCGGATCCATGACCCGGAGTGCGTGCGATTCCTCGCCGAACTCGCCCGTGAGCACGGGGCGCTCGTCATCTTCGACGAGATCGCCACCGGTTTCGGACGCACCGGCACCCTCTGGGCGGCCGAACGCGTCGGCGTCACACCCGACATCATGTGCGTCGGCAAGGCGTTGACCGGTGGGTACCTGACCCTCGCCGCAACGCTGTGCAGCGACGAGGTGGCCCAGCGCATCAGCGATCGCACGGGCGCTGTCATGCACGGCCCGACATTCATGGGTAACCCCCTCGCGTGCACCGTCGCGCTTGCGAGCCTCGACCTGCTCGACGCCGAACGCCTCACGCGCGCAGCACAGTTCGAGGGCGCCCTCGAGGCCGGGCTCGGGCCGCTGCGCAGCATCGCGGGTGTGAAAGACGTCCGCGTCCTCGGTGCGGTCGGCGTCGTCGAGTTGGAGGGCGACGTCGACATGACGCGCGCTACTGAGGCGGCACTGGCCGAAGGCGTCTGGATCCGCCCGTTCCGTGGGCTCATCTACACGATGCCGCCGTACGTGTGCACCGACGATGATCTCGCGACGATCATGCGCGGCGTCACGGCCGCAGTGCGGGCGAGCGTCGACGCCGGCTGCCGAGCTAGCGAGGAGTCGCGATGAGCAGGCCTGACGGAATGGAGCCCGAAGCCTCGACGGACGGCACAGCCGTGCCACGCGGGGGCCTTGACGCGGGCGCCTCAGCCCCAGCGGATGCGACCGTCCGCGGCGGTCAGGTCGATCAATACGCCGTCTTCCTGCGCGACGCCGCACAGCGCCGCGAAGAGCTGGGCCTCACCCGCACGGCCGTCGACGACCAGCTCGACGACGTCCGCATCGACCTCGCCGGCAACGACTACCTCGCGCTGCGGCGACACCCTGACGTCATCGCCGCAGCCGTCGCCGCGCTCCAGGACGACGGTGCGGGCGCCGGTGCGAGCCGCCTCGTGACGGGCACGCATGCCTCGCACGTCACACTCGAACGCGAACTCGCCGCGCACCTGGGGCATGAGGCCGCACTCGTGTTCTCCACGGGCTACCACGCCAATCTCTCCCTCATGACGGCCCTCGGCACGGCTGACACGGTCATCATCAGCGACGCGCACAACCACGCGAGCCTCATCGACGGGATGCGGCTCGCGAAGGCGCGCGTCGCCGTCACTCCGCACCTCGACGTGGCCGCGGTCCGCGACGAGCTCGTCGAACGCACCGAGCCGCGCGCCGTCATCGTCGTCGAGTCGATCTTCTCGGTGCTCGGGGATGCTGCCCCGCTGCGCGAACTGCTCGACCTCGCGATCGAGCACGATGCGCTCCTGGTCGTCGACGAGGCACACGGCCTCGGAGTCATCGGCGAGCGGGGCGAAGGCCTTGTGCGGGCGCTCGGTCTGCTCGATCGCCCGGGCCGCGAGCGCATCATCACGACTGTGACGTTGTCGAAATCCCTCGCCGCCCAGGGCGGCGCGGTCCTCGGCTCGGCCGCGCTGCGCGAGCATCTCGTCAACACGGCACGCCCGTTCATCTTCGACACCGGCCTGGCTCCCGCGTCAGCCGGAGCCGCGCTGGGTGCTCTGCGCCAGCTCGTCGCGCGACCCGAACTCGCCGCACGCACCCGAGAGGTCGCAGCACGACTGGCCGACATCGTCGGCGTCGAGGCGCCTGCGGGCGCCGTCCTCAGCGTTCCCATGCCGTCACCGCGCAGTGCCGTGTCCGCCGTCGACGCTGCCCGACGAGAGGGCCTGCGCATCGGCTGCTTCCGCCCACCGAGCACACCCGACGGCATCTCGCGCCTACGCCTGACGGCCAACGCCGGTATCACTGACGACGACCTCGCAGACGTCGAACGCATCATGCACGGCGTGCTTCGCGAGACGTCGCACGAACGAGCCGGCAGCTCGGAGTCGCCGCGACCTGCTGCCGGCCCGCCCGCTTCCCCACCTCTCGAGGAGATCGCATGACCGCGCCCATCCTGCTCGTCACCGGCACCGACACCGAGGTCGGCAAGACGGTGACGACGGCCGCCATCGCCGCGGCTCTCATCGCTCAGGGCATGCACGTGGCCGTCGTCAAACCCACGCAGACGGGTCTCGCGCCGGGCGAGGCCGGCGACGTCGACGAGGTGGCGCGTCTTGTCGGTGATCTGGGTGGCGACGACGCGGCCACGGGCTCGCTCACGACGCACGAGTTCGTCCGGCTGCCCGACCCGCTCGCCCCCGATTCCGCAGCTCGGCTGGCCCAGGTGACGCTGCCGACGGTCGCCGAGCACGCTCGTCGCGTCCTCGAGATCGCCGAGAGGGACGACGTCGACACCGTCATCGTCGAAGGTGCCGGGGGGCTGCTCGTGCACCTCGACGGCGAGGGCAACACCCTGGCCGACCTTGGAATCGCGTTGCGCGACGCCGGCGCTCGCGCCGGTTTCGTCCTCGTCGTCGCCTCGCGCCTGGGCACCCTCAACGTCACGGCGCTGACCGCCGAGGCCCTCGCTCGCCGCGAGCTCGACCTCATCGGGTACGTCGTCGGCAGCTACCCGAGCGAGCCCGATCTCGCCGAGCGCACCAACATCGACGACCTGCCCACCGCGGCCGGCGCCCAGCCCCTCGGCCGCATCCCGACCGGCGCGGCTAGCCTGGAGCCTGCCGAATTCCGCACGCACGCAACAGAATGGGTGCATCTGTGATGTTCCGAACCGACGGCCGTCTCGCTGACGGCCGCACGATCCGCTGGTACGACCGCACCGCGGGCCGTGAGCCGAGCCCCGACACCCGCGACCTGCCGACGACGACCCCGATGTCGCAGATCCGTCGCGATCCCCTGACCGGCGAACGGATCGTGCTCGCCGCGCACCGGCAGAACCGCACGTTCATGCCGCCCGCCGACGAGTGCCCCCTGTGCCCCAGTCGCGACGGATACGCGAGCGAGGTGCCGTCCGACTCGTACGAGGTCGCCGTGTTCGACAACCGCTTCCCGGCACTGTCGGACGCGGTCGTCGACGTCCCGACCGAGGACGACCCGCTGTTCGCCTCGGCTCCCGCGCACGGCGCGTGCGAGGTGGTGTGCTTCAGCGAACGACACGACGCGTCGTTCAAGGATCTCGGCCTCGAGCAGGCGCGCCTCGTCGTCGACGCGTGGGCCGACCGCACGCGCGAACTGTCCGCGCGCGACAGCGTCGAGTACGTCTATCCGTTCGAGAACCGCGGCGTCGAGATCGGGGTGACGCTGCCACACCCGCACGGGCAGATCTACGCGTTCGGGTTCGTGCCGCCACGCGCGGCGACGGAGTTGGCGCGCGCCCGCGCCCACCATGACGCGACGGGGCGCAACCTGTTCGGCGACGTCATCGCCCGCGAACTCGCCGACGGCGCCCGCATCGTCGCCGAGAACGACACCTGGGTGGCGTTCGTGCCGTTCGCGGCGCGCTGGCCCGTCGAGGTGCACCTGTATCCGCGGACGCAGGTGGCCGACCTTGCGGCCCTCGACGACGCCCAGCGCGACGGGCTCGCGGCGCTGTACCGCGACGTCCTCACCCGCTTCGATGCCCTCTACGACGCGCCGCTGCCGTACATCTCGGCGTGGCAGCAGGCGCCGGCCAGGGCCGATCACCCGGACCGCGAGCTCGCGTGGCTGCATGTCGAGCTGTTCTCTATTCGTCGCAGCGCCGACAAGCTGAAGTACCTCGCCGGCACCGAGTCGGGGCAGGGTGCGTTCAGCAACGACGTCTCCCCCGAAGCTGTCGCACAGCGCCTGCGTGAGGTGGGAGACGCGTTCGACGCCGGCTCAGGCCGCGAAGTGGGTGAGTCGTCATGACGACGCCGACCTCGACGCAGCGTCGCCTGCTCGACGACGCGAGCTCCCTGTTCGATCGCGAGTTCGGCTCGGACGCAGGCGAACCCGACGGTGCGTGGTGGGCGCCGGGCCGCGTCAACATCATCGGTGAGCACACCGATTACAACGGTGGTTACGTCCTACCCATCGCCCTGCCGACGGGTACGGTTGCCGTCGCACGTCGGCGCGACGACGATCTCGTGCGCCTCGCCTCTGAAGGCAAGCGTGTCGAGGTGCGTCTCGGCGAGGTGTCGCGGGAGGCGGGCCTCGGATGGGCATCCTACGCCGCCGGCGTGGGATGGGCCGCCCGTCGCGACGGCCTCGACGTGCCGGGGCTCGACATCGCGTTCGCGGCCGACGTACCGCGCGGCGCCGGGTTGTCGTCGTCGGCGTCCTTGAGTTGTGCGACGGCGTCGGCGTGGAACGACCTCGCCGGCTGGGGGCTCGACGGGTCGGGCATCGCCAGGCTCGGGCGCCTCGCCGAGAACGAGATCGCGGGAGCACCGACCGGAACGATGGATCAGCTCGCGTCCGTGCTCTGCGAACCGGGGCACGCGCTGCGACTCGACACGCTGACGAACGAGACGATGCAGGTGCCGTTCGACCTCGACGACGCGGGCCTCGCGCTGCTCGTCGTCAACTCGCACGCGCCGCACGAGCTCGTCGACGGTGCGTACGGCGAGCGCCGCCGCGCGTGTGAGGAGGCCGCCGACGCCCTGGGCATCGCCCGCGGGCTACTGTGCGCCGAGATCGACGGACGCGACGTCGACGCCGTCGATGCGCGCCTCGCCGGGCTGCCCGACATGCCGCGCCGCCGCGCGCGCCACGTCATCACCGACTCCGCGCGGGTCCTCGCCGTCGACGCTCTCCTGACCGGTGGCGTGACGCGGGACAAAGCGCCTGACGTCGGGGCGCTGCTCACGGCGTCACACGTCAGCATGCGCGACGACTTCGAGATCACCGTCCCGGCCGTCGACACGCTCGCCGCCGCACTCGTCGCCGGTGGCGCGTACGGCGCACGCATGACGGGCGGGGGTTTCGGCGGGTGCGTCATCGCGCTCGTCGACGTCGAAGGCGTCGATGATGCCGTCGCGGCTGCTCGACGCGCGGCGCACGACGGCGGCTTCCCCGAGCCGGAGCCCTTCGTCGCGCTTGCGAGCGCGGGGGCGCATCGGCTCGTCTGAGCGACCTGGTCGCAGTGACTCGACGATCGGCGGTCCAGGCTGATCGACGGGTGCCACAGGTGCTACCCGTCGCGCCCGTCGCGAACGCAGTTCTCCACGCTCGGCGCACACCGAACGGCGGGGGCCAGCCTCGCGGCGTCGACCGGCGGTGTGCTGCGCGATGGTGTCGAGCCCGTCGACCGAATCCTGAGGTATCTCGGGGCCGGCGTAGGCGAGGCCTGTCGGCGCCTCATGCGCGAGGCGCCGACGCACCGCGGACAAGATGCGATTCCCGGCAGGCCCGGAACCGCGCAGTTATCAGCGTCACGTGATTGGCTGGGAACGTCACCGAGCGAGGCCGGCTGGCCTCACCGCGACCGAAGGAGTCGTCATGCCAACCCGCACCACGAACTGGCCCGCCGGCACGCCCAACTGGGTCGACTGCAGCTTCGACCACATGCACCGAGCGAAGGATTTCTACGCCAAGCTGTTCGGCTGGGAGATCCGCGAGGGCGGTGACGACATGGGCGGCTACGCCGTCGCGCTCAAGCATCACCACGCTGCTGCCGGGCTGGCGCCGCGCATGCAGCCCGACGTTCCGAGCGCGTGGTCCACGTTCTTCGCGAGCGACGACGTCGACGCGACCGCTGGCGCCATC
The DNA here is from genome assembly GCF_001556795.1 of Dermacoccus sp. CCH2-D9. Taxonomy (NCBI): domain Bacteria; kingdom Bacillati; phylum Actinomycetota; class Actinomycetes; order Micrococcales; family Dermacoccaceae; genus Dermacoccus; species Dermacoccus sp. CCH2-D9. The sequence continues at coordinate 18,986 of NZ_LSJT01000045.1, read as the reverse complement.
CGCGACGCCGGCGGCCGCACGCTCGTCGAGCCGATGGACGTGCCGAACACAGGACGCATGGCGTTCTTCCAGGATCCCGAGGGGGCCGCGTTCGGTGTCTGGCAGGGCGGCGAGCACCCCGGGTTCGGCATCTTCAACGAGCCCGGTTCCGTGGGCTGGAACGACCTCATGACGCGCGACCTCGAGGGCGCGAAGTCGTTCTACGGCAAGGTTTTCGGCTTCTCCTACGAGGAGATGGGCACCGACTACGTCACGATCAAGCGCGCGAGCGACGGCGAGGTCGTCGCGGGCATGCACCTCGCGACGCAGCTGCCCGACGACGTTCCCGCGAACTGGTTGACGCACTTCGTCGTCGCCGACCGCGACTCCACCGTCGCCACCGTCGAAGAGCTCGACGGCGAGGTGCTCATGAGCTTCGACACCCCGTTCGGGCCGGAGGCGACGATTCGCGGGCCCGAGGGTGAGACCTTCAACGTCATCGCTTTCTCACCCGAGGCCGAGAACGGTCGAGACGCCGAGTGACGAGCGGGTGAGGTAAGCCAGCCCTGACCCAGGAAAATCCCGGGTACTTGTCAGGTCTGCCGGTTACGGACGAGAGCCTTCTCCTAGGTGGATGCGGTTTGCTGTGGGGACACTGCTCCATCCCCCGCGAAGGACCATCATGACGAGCTCCACGCCCGCGAATTCCTCAGCCGCGACGGCACCCACTCGTACGTTCGCAGCACTCGTCGGCGTCGCGTCGCTCGCCGTGCTGCTGCAGGGCCTGTGGGCCGGATTGTTCATGTCGACGCCCGACACCGACCCTGAGAAGACGCCCTGGCTCGAGGTCCATTCGTGGTGCGGGAAGGCCGCCATCGGGTTCGCGCTCCTCGCCACGGTGTGGGCGTTCCTGAAGCTGCGTGAACGCACCGACCTGACCTTCGGCGCGCTGGCGTTGACGGTGCTGTTGATCCTCGAGGCCTATCTCGGGGGGGCTCATCGTGGACGAGGGCAAGGACGTCATGGCCGCCGTCCACGTCCCGCTGGCGATGGCGCTCATGGGCCTGGCGGTGTGGCTCCCGCTGCGGGCCCGAAAGCGCTGACTCCACCGTGAGGACGAGCCTCGGATGCGACACGCGTCCGGGGCTCGTCGTTTGGAACAATGGGTGCATGCACAGCCTCGCCGACACCCAGCCCGCCATCGCCCTCGGAGCCCTCGACGGCCGCTACCGCGGCGCCGTCGCCCCGCTCGTCGACCACCTGTCGGAGGCCGCGCTCAACCGGATGCGCGTCCACGTCGAGGTCGAGTGGCTCATCCACCTCACCGACGCCGGCATTCTCGACGGCGTGCGCGCGCTGGACGACCGCGAGAAGGAGGCGCTGCGCGACGTCGTCGAGGAGTTCGACGGTGACGACATCGCCGAACTAGCCGAGATCGAACGCGAGACGGTGCACGACGTCAAGGCAGTCGAGTACTACCTCAAGCGCCGCCTCACGCAGATCGTGGCCGACGCTGGCCACGACGACGCCGAGCAGCTCTCGGAACTCATCCACTTCTGCTGCACGAGCGAGGACATCAACAACCTCAGCTACGCCCTCATGGTGCAGCGTGCGACGCAGCAGGTGTGGCTGCCGAAGGCGACGACGCTCGTCGAGCAGGTCGCGACGATGGCCCGCGACATGCGGGACGTGCCGCTGCTCGCGCACACGCACGGCCAGCCGGCGACGCCGACGACCATGGGCAAGGAATTCGCCGTGCTCGCGCACCGCCTCGGCCGACAGCTGCGCCGCATCGAGGCCCAGGAGTTCCTCGGCAAGCTCAACGGCGCCACCGGCACGTTCGGCGCGCACACCGCCGCCGTGCCGAGCGCCGACTGGCCGGCGCTGAGCCAGAGCTTCGTCGAGGGCCTGGGCCTCACGTGGAACCCGCTCACGACGCAGATCGAGAGCCACGACTGGCAGGCCGAGCTGTACGCCGACATGGCGCGCTTCAACCGCATCCTGCACAACCTGTGCACCGACGTGTGGACCTACATCTCGATGGGCTACTTCGCGCAGGTGCGCGGCCAGGGCACCGTCGGATCGTCGACGATGCCGCACAAGGTGAACCCGATCCGCTTCGAGAACGCGGAGGCGAACCTCGAGGTCAGCTCGGCGCTGCTCGACGTCCTCGGCTCGACCCTCGTCACGTCGCGCCTGCAGCGCGACCTCACGGATTCCTCGATGCAGCGCAACATCGGCACCGCATTCGGGCACTCGGTGCTGGCCATGGACAACGTCGCGCGGGGCCTCGGCGGTCTCGACCCCGTGCCGGCCGCCATGGCCAAGGACCTCGAAGCCAACTGGGAGGTGCTCGGCGAGCCGATCCAGACGGCGATGCGCGCGCTCGGCGCCCAGGGCGTGCCGGGGATGGAGCAGCCCTACGAGCGCCTCAAGGAACTGACGCGCGGACGCCGCATCACCGGCGACGACCTGCGCGAGTTCGTGCGCGGCCTCGGCCTGCCCGCCGACGTCGAAGCACGCTTCGTCGAGATGACGCCCGCGACGTACGTCGGCATCGCTCCGCAGCTGGTCGACTTCCTCGAGGTCTGACACCCAGCGGATCATTTCGACGCCTGACGTGCACTGGCCTGCGACGGACGCTCGTGCGCCCCTTGGCGATCTGCTGAAGCCCGCGGCTGCCTCGCTGAGAGCTGAGATCCTGCATGGTGGGGCCTCAAGCTCTCAACGCGGCTGTTGGGGGCTGAAATCCCGCAATGCGGAGTTTCAGACCTCACCAGATGCGTTGAGGGCCGAAACTCTGGACTGCAGAGTTTCGGCCCTCGACGTCAGGACGGAACGCCGCCCCTCAAATCATCAGATCGTGACGTCGCCCTTGGCGGTCGCGAACGTCACCGACAGCACCGACGGGGTGCCGTGCGGCGCGACGAACTGGAAGTCGATGTCGGGCTCCCAGTCCTCGCGGTCGACGCCGGGTTCGCCCGTCAGGCCGAGCCATTCGCGCACGCGCTCGGGCGCGCCGGCAAGCATGATGCCCTTGAGCGCGACGTCCGTGGCGCCGTCCTTCGACGGGTGCTGCGCGGGATCGTCCCAGTGGATGAAGTACGGCAGCTGCGGGTCGACGACGAGGTCGCTGACGCCGATCTGCTGCCACGTGATCTCCGCGCCGTCGGGGCGGTGACGGCGACCTTCCGTGGTGGGGCGGCCGAGCTTGGCGACGGGGCCGCTCATGTCGTCGAGTTCGACGACCCAGCCGACCCAACCGCCGCCGTTGGCGGAGCGAGCCTTGACGGCCTGACCGAACGGCATCTTGTCGACGCTCGGGTGCTCCAGCGCTTCGACGACCTCGACGAAACGCCCCTGCCTCAGCGGCAGGATCATGTTGCGCGTCCCGAAGCGCGGGTGCACGCCGCCGTCACGCACTTCGATGCCGAGCTGCTGCGAGAGGCGCTCGGCTGTGGCCTGCAGGCCGTCATTCTCGGCCGCATACATCACGTGGTCAATCCGCATGGAGACACTGTGCCACGTCACCCAACACAGCTTGTAATCAGGGTCACGTCTCGGCGACGCGGGGCCGCGTCACCGGCTGGCGCCCCGGTGCGGACGGGTGGCGGGGGGCACCTCGCTCGCGGCGCCGGGTCACCTGAGTGCGTCGGGTGGCCGCTCGTCAGCCCCGCACGCCGCGCTGTCGCATGGCTTCGTAGAGCACGATGGCGGCGCTCGTCGCGACGTTGAGCGAGTTGACCTGCCCGACCATCGGGATGCGGACGCGGGACGTCGCGGCGCCCAGCATCTCGTCGGTGAGGCCGTACTTCTCGGTGCCGACGGCGACGGCGACGGGCCCGGACAGGTCGATGTCGGTGTGCATGACGTCGGTGTCCGGTGTCGTCGCGATGAGGGGAATGTCGTTGTCGCGCAACCATTCCAGCGTCTCTGACGTGGGTGCCGCCGCGACCGGCACGCTGAAGACGGTGCCCTTCGAGGCGCGGACGACGTTGGGGTTGCCCCAGTCGGTGACAGGGTCGGCCGCGATGACACCGTCGGCGCCCACGGCGTCAGCCGTGCGCAGCATCGCGCCCAGGTTTCCGGGCTTCTCGACGCCCTCGGCGACGAGCAGCAGCGGGTTGGCGGGCAGGTCGAGCATGCGCGGATGGGCGTTGACGCTCGGCACGACGGCGAGGAACCCGTCCGGCCCCTCGCGATACGCGACGCGCTCGAAAGCCTGACGCGCGACGGTGACGATCTCCGCGCCCGCAGTGCGCGCCGCGTCGATGACGTCATGCTGCCGCGCCGCGTCGAGCATCAACTCGTCGCAGACGTAGAGCGTCTGCGGGCGGACGCCGGCGTCGAGCGCCAGACCCAGTTCGTCATACCCCTCGACGAGCGTCAGGCCCTCGGTCTCGCGCGTGCGGCGCTTGCGCAGGCCGACGAGGCCCTTGAGGCGCGGGTTCGTCGCGGACGTCAGGTGAAGATCAGGCACGCCCCATCATCCCAAATCGACGCGCCTCACGCGAAGGTGGACGCCGTTCGCAGATGGGTACGGGAATCGCGAATGTGGGCGTCGATCGCAGGAGGGGGTCAGATGAGCGAGCGCAGGACGAGGGCGGCGCCGTCGTCGTCGATGGGAGCGGTGACCTCGTCGGCGGCGGCCTTCACCTCGTCGGGCGCCTGGCCCATGGCGACGCCGCGCGCGGCCCATTCGAGCATCTCGACGTCGTTGCGCTGGTCGCCGACGGCCACCGTGTTCGCTGGTTCCACGCACAGTTTGCGCCGCACCTGCTCGAGCGCGGACGCCTTCGTCACGCCCTCGGGGTTGATGTCCATCCAGGCCGTGAACCCGACGGCGTAGTTGACCTGGTGCAGGCCGACGCGTTCGGCGAGGTCGAGGAAGTCCTCGCTCGTGCCGGTCGGCGAGCGGAACGTCACGCGCGTGACGGGCTCCGTCATCAGCTCCTCCCACGGCACGACGACCTGTTCGCCGTCGAGTTCACCGTCGGGGAACGGCGCCGTCACCTTGAACACGTCACCCGATTCGACGGCGATGACGGCGTCCTCCCACTGTCCGCGCAGCATCTGCAGCGCCGGCGTCGGGTCGAACGTGACGCGTTCGATCGTCTCGAACCCGTCGGGTAGTGAGCTGTCGAGACGCAGCGTGATCGCGCCGTTAGAGCACACCGCGTAGCCGGACGAGAGGCCGAGCATGTCGATGATCGGCTTCGTCGCGATCACCGCACGCCCTGTCGACAGCACGACCTGATGCCCCGCCTCGACACAGGCGCGCACGGCGTCGCGCGTGACGTCGTGCATCGTGCCGTCGTACTGCAGCAGGGTGCCATCGATGTCGAGGCACACCATGAGCGGCGGCCACTCCTTGCCATCCGGCTGCGACGAAACCGCCGAACCGGTCGACGGGGGCGGCGCGCAGGTGTCAGAGACAGTCACGTACCCACCCTAGGCGCAACGGCCCTCCTCGCGGCGACCATCCGTCGCGGGACGTACACGGCCGGGGTCCAGCCGCGTCCGACAGGGAGTCGACGCAGCGTCACCACCGCGTCGACGAGGCCGGCCCACCCCGTCTTGGGCGAGCCGGCCTCGTCAGGTGCGTGCCGTTGAGCGTGTCAGTAGGTCTGCTGACCCCACGGCTGCTGCGGGCCCTGCCCGTTGTTCTGCACGTTCGACGTGTTGTGCGCCGACGGGTTCGTCGCGTCCGCCTTGCGCGATTGCAGAAACGCGACGACGCCGACGGCGATCGCGATGAGGCCGGAGAGCAGCGTCAACCAGACGCCGGCACCGATCGTCGCGGTGTATCCGGCGGCCGCACCATTCGAACTCACGGCGCTCGACGCGGACGGGAACTGGACGATGCCGAGGATGAGGATGACGAGTCCGATCGCCGCGGTCACGAGGCCCGCCACCTTGGCGTTGAGCTTGCCCAGCAAGGCGAGCACCCCGGCGGCGACGAGGCCGAGGGCGAGGATCGCGACGAAGATGCCCGCCGTGTTCTTCGACCCACCGAGCGCGGAGTTCGCGGTGTTGCTGTTGCCGCCGATGCCGTTGAGTGCCACCGACTCGCTGCCGGCCTTGAACGTCACCCACGCCACGAACGGCGCGATCAGCCCGAGCAGCGCGGGCACGAACGGCCCGAACTTCGCGACAGGCGAGGCGGTCGACGTTGCGTGCGACGCGCCGACGCCGGTCGCCGTCGCCGCGCCCGTCTGCCCGACGCCCGGTGCGAACGACTGACCGTACGGCGCCGACGTGTAGTGCTGCTGGTTCGACACCGCCGCACTCTGCGAGGACGGGTAACCGCCCTGCGGTGACGACGCATAGCCGCCCTGCGGGTTGTTCGACGGATAGCCGCCCTGCGGGTTGTTCGACGGGTAACCGCCTTGCGGAGACGACGGGTAGCCGCCCTGGGGCGCGGACGGGTAGCCGCCCTGGGGCGGGGACGAGGGGTAGCCGCCCTGGGGCGCGGACGGGTAGCCGCCCTGCGGGGACGACGGGTAGCCGCCCTGCGGCGTCGACGGATAACCGCTCTGCGGAGCGGCCGGGTAACCGCCCTGGCCGTACGACGGACCTGCCGGGTTCTGGCCCCCGGGGTATTGCCCGTATCCGCTCTGGCCATACCCAGGCTGGCCACCGCCCTGCGGCCCGGCATAGCCGACCCCCGGCGCGCTCGGGTATGCCTGCGACGACGCGGCGTTCTGCTGCCCACCCTGACTCGACGGGCCCCATGCTGGCTGGGCCGGCGCATCCGAGCGTGGGGCGACGCGCGTCGCGTCACTGCCGATCGCCTGCGTATGGTCGTCTGAGGCAGCAGTGTCCTTGGACATCGAGACTCCCGCGTCCGACGACGCGGCCCCGGCGGGCGTGGAACCCCCAGGCGTCGCGCCGGCGCCGGTGCCACCCGCGACGTGGGTGGCCTGCTCGTTGTTGTCTGCGCTCCAGGTCGAGCCCTGGCCGGACTCGTCGTTGGTCGACATGCCCCTCTCCTTCATGATTCGAGGTACGAAACTTGCTCCCAATGTACGTGCCGCGGCGCCATCCACGGCCCGGTCGCCGCGCGACAGTGGACGGCAGAGACGTCAGGCCCCGAGCTTGAACGCCTCGCGGTAGGACAGGCGCCCACCGGTGCGCATGATGCTGCGCTCATACAGCCGCGTCGCGAGACGGGTGATGACGTACGCCGCGACGATCGCGATGCCGATGGCGAGGATCGGCTCCCACCATGCGGCGCTGCCGTCCATGATGCGTGCCGGCATCGTCACGGTCGAGACGACCGGAACGTACGAGGCGACGACCTGGGCCGTGCCGCTGAGCGACATGCCGACGACGAGCACGAGGACGACGAGCATGACGACGGGCTGCGACGTCGACTGCACGTCCTCGCTGCGTGAGGCGAGCGCGCCGGCGACGGCGAACATGCAGGCGACGACGAAGAATCCGACGAGGAAGAACAGCAGGAACCATCCGGAGGCGCCCGCGACGGTGCCGACGAAGGCGCTCCACTTGGTCTGGCTCAACCCGATGAGTGCGACGGCGGCGAGCAACGTCACCTGAGCGATGGCGAGCAGCGCGTTGCCGATGATCTTTCCGGCGAGGATGTGGCGCAGCGGCACGGCGCTCGCGAGGATCTCGACGATGCGTGACTGCTTCTCTTCGACGACGCTCTGCGCGATCGGCATGCCGAACATGAACGCGACGAAGTAGAACAGGAACGCGAAGACGAGTGACACCACCTTCGCGAGCCCGGCGCGGTCGGCATCGGAGCTGAGCGTCGACGTCGCCACGGCGCCGCCCTTCGTCAGCGACGACAGCTCGACGCCCTTCGATGCCGCGTTCGACGCGAGCGTCAGGTGTGCGGCGCTCGTCGTCACGTTCTTCTTCAACCCGTCGTCGATGCTCTTGTCGCCGATGAGTTGCCAGCCGCCGTTGGTGCGCAGCAGTGCGGCGTCGGCGTCGCCCTTCGTGACGGCGGCGCGGGCTGCGGCATCGTCGGGGAAGGCCGTGCTCGTGTACTCGACCTTCGCGCCGCCGTCCTTCGCGCTCGTCGCAGCGACGTCGACGACCTGCTTCGCCGACGGCCCGGAGGCGCCCTTCGTGTTGACGATCGCGACCTTCTGCGTGTCGGTCTTGCCGGCGATCCACACCTGCACGGCGAACGTGCCGATCACCATGGCGAGGGTGACGCCGAGGCCGACGAGGAAGTTCTTGTCGCGCGCCTTGACGGCGATCTCGCGCAGGGCGACGATCTGCCACGCCGGACGCGAATCACGCTGAGCTGTCTGGACGTTCATCACGCCACCTCCCGGTAGATGTCGGCGAGCTGGGGCAGGACCTCGGCGTATTCGCGGATGCTCGCGCGTGCCATGACGGTGCGCAGCAACTCGTCGGACGCCCTTTCGCGGCCCTCGGCGTCGTCGGGCAGTTCGAGCAGCGCCCGCGGGCCGTCGACGTCGACGACACCGATGCCGAGACGGTCGGCGACGTCACGCACCCACCCGGCGTCGGAGTCGAGGACGAGGCGGTGACGGACGCGTCCGCTGCGGCGCAGCTGCGCGGCCGTGCCCTGCGCGGCGACGCGGCCGCCCGCGAGGAAGACGAGGCTGTCGCAGAGGCGTTCGACGAGGTCGAGCTGGTGGCTGCTGAACAGCACGGGCACGCCGCGCGAGGTGAACTCGCGCAGCAGGTCGGCCATCGCGTCGACGGCGCGCGGGTCGAGGCCGCTGAACGGCTCGTCGAGGATGAGCGCGTCCGGCTCGGCGATGACGGACGCCGCGATCTGCACGCGCTGCTGGTTGCCGAGCGACAGCGCTTCGAGCTTGTCCTTCGCTCGGTCGCCGAGGCCGAACCGTTCGAGCAGTTCGAGCCCGCGGGCACGCGCCGCAGCGGGTGCGACGCCGCGCAGCTGGGCGAGGTAGACGAGCTGGTCGATGAGGGGCTGCTTCGGGTACAGCCCCCGCTCCTCGGGCATGTATCCGATGCGCCGGCGATGTTCGCGCGTCATCGGCTCGCCGTTCCACAACGCCTCCCCGGCGCTGGGCTCGAGCACGCCCCTGATCATCCGCATCGTCGTGGTCTTGCCGGCGCCGTTGCCGCCGATGAAACCCGTCATCTGCCCGTCGGCGACCTCGAACGACACGTCGTCGACGGCCGTCTTGTCACCGAACCTGCGGGTCAGGCCTCTGGCTTCCAACATGTTCCGCTCCCTCGTCATGTTCGATCGTTCCTTCAGCCTGTCGCGTTGGCCGCCGCGCCGGATCCGGCGCGCGACGGATCTTCGCGCCTCCCCCTCGCGACGGAGCTGTCAGTCGCCGACGCGCACCAGGCCCGTCTCATAGGCCGCGACGACGGCCTGCACCCGATCGCGCAGACCGAGCTTCATCAGCACGTTCGACACGTGTGTCTTGACGGTGACCTCACCGACGAACAGCGCCGCCGCGATCTCCGCGTTGGACAGCCCACGCCCGAGCAGACCCAGCACCTCCCGTTCGCGCGGGGTGAGGTCATCAAGACGGCCGCCGTCGCCCGTCCTCCTCGGGGGCAGCGAGGGCGTCGAGTGGGCCGATGAGGCAAAGGGCCAGGCCGACGTCGTCGGTCCGACGTTGCCCGGGCCGTCGTCAGCGGCCCGGGCGGCCTCGGAGCCCGCGCCGAGCGACCCGTCCTGCACGCGTCGTTCGATGACGCGGCGCGTCACCTCCGGGGCGAGCAGGGCGTGTCCGTGCCCGACGGCGCGCACGGCGTCGGCGAGGTCGTCCGCGTCGGCGTTCTTGAGCAAGAAGCCGCTGGCGCCCGCGTCGAGCGCACTGAAGAGGTAGTCGTCGCGATCGAACGTCGTGAGGATGACGACGCGCCCGAGCCCCTCGTCGACGAACCGTCGCGTGGCCTCGATGCCGTCCATGACGGGCATCTGCACGTCCATCAAGGTGACGTCGGGCCGCACCTCGCGGGCCACGTCCAGCGCCTGCGCCCCGTTCGTCGCGGTGGCGACGACGTCGATGTCGTCCTCCACGGACAGGATGAGCGAGAATCCGCTGCTCACCATCTTCTGGTCATCGACGATGACGACCTTGAGCGCGTCCATCAGGCCCACCCTCCTGTCGTTCGCTGCCTCTGTCGGCCTCTCGCTGCGGCCTCGGTCATGAGCGCCCGCCGTCGTCGCCTCGCGCGTCGGGTAGCGGCAGCCTGACGCGCACGCGGTACCCACCGGTCAGCCGGGGGCCGATCTCGGCGCTGCCGCGATGAGCCGTCACGCGTTCACGCATGCCGAGCAGTCCCATGCCGCTGCCCGAGGTGCCCTGCCGTGGGCGCCCCTCGTCGAGGATCTCGACCTCTGCGTAGCGCGCCGCACCGGCCCCTTCCTCGCCGCCGCCACTGCGCACCGTGACGGACGCGGACGTCGCCGTCGAGTGGCGCCGGATGTTGGCCAGCGCCTCCTGCACGGTGCGGTAGAGGCTGTGTTGGACGCTGCCAGGCACGTCGACGTCACCGATGAGGTCGCGCAGTTCGACGTCGAACCCGGGCGAGGTGACCTCTTCGACCAGTCGCGGCAGATCGTCCAACCCAGGTTCGGGACGACGGTGCGTCGCGTCCAGCGCAACGCCCGTCTCGCGCTCGTTCCTCGTCGCGAGCGAACCGTCCGATGACGCGGCGACCGCCAGATCAGCCGACACCACCCCGCCGCCAGGCGGCAGACGGCCCGGCCCGGACGACGCGCCGTCCCCGGTTCGCAGGGTGCCGAGCAGGCTGCGCATCTGCGTGACGGCGTCGCGCGAGGAGGTCTCGACGTTCGTCAGCGACGTGGCCGCGAGCGACAGGTTCTTAGTCATGAGCTTGCGTGCGGCCGCGGCCTGCACGCCGATCGCGGCGACGTGGTGGGCGACGACGTCGTGCAGTTCGCGGGCGATGCGCAGTCGTTCGTCGACGACGGCGCGTTCGGTGAGCTGCGCCGACTGCTCCTCGATCGTGCGTGCCTGATCCTCGGCGCGGGCTCGGGCGCGAGCTCCACGCCACGAGTTGGCGCCCGTCGCGACGGCGGTGACGAAGAACAGGACGTTCATCATGACGCTCGTGAGCACCGCTCCTGTGCCAGGGCCGAACAGCGCGTCATCGCGGGTGCCGCGGCCGTTTCCGTAGGCGTCGACGAGCGCGTCACGCCCCGACGCGACCGACAGCTGCACGGCCACCCACCCGAACATGAACACGACGACGGCGCTCGCCGCGACCATCGTCATCCGGCGATCTCGGCCCCAGGCGAGTGCGGTGAAGATGGAGAAGAAGTAGGCCGCCTGCATCGCGAGGTTGCCCATGACGACGTACTGCGCCATGCCGAAGGCGAACATGTGCGCGGCGAGCAGCAGCATGACGGCGAGGGGGAAGCGTCGCCGCCACACGAGCGGCAGCATCCCGACGAGCGTCGCCGCATAGAGCGCGGGCCGCCCCCAGGTGCCGCGCGGCAGACCCAACGCGCGCATCGCCTCGAGCTCGACGACGGCACCGAGCAGGAAGACGACGGCGATCACGGCGTCCCGTCGCTGCCATCCGGGTGGCAACGGCCGCACCCAGTCGTCGTCCAGACCGAAGAACTCCCTCACGCCTGCGAGGGTAGACGCCGCCACCGACAGCCCGCCTCCCCCGCGCGACGGAGCGTCAGTTCGTCGCGAGCGACACGACGAGATTGATGGCTGTCGCGACGACGCCGACGCCGAGCGCGTAGCTGAGCAGCGTGTGCTGCAGCACGAGGCGTCGCACCCACCGGTTCTTCAGGTTCGTGTCGCTGATCTGGTACGTCATTCCGAGGTCGAACGCGACGTACGCGAAGTCGTAGTAGTCGGGTTCGCCGCCCTCGAAGTCGATGCCGTTGCTGGCCGGCGCCGGCCCGTAGTACTGACGGGCGTAGCGCAGCATGTACATGAGGTGCACGAGAAACCAGGACGCGACGACGCTCGCCGTCCCGAGCACGGCTTCGGCGGTGCCCGTCTTGTGCTTGCCCGCGACGAGCAGCGACCCGACCCCCGCGAGGCTCGCCATCGTCGCGACGATGACGGTGGCGTCCGCTCCTGCGACGCTCGGATCCTCCTCGCGTGCGTGCTCGGCGGCCTGCGTCGAGTTCATGCCACGCACGATCAGCCACGTCCACGCACTGACGCCGATCGCGCCGACCGTCCACCCCGTCATGACGTCGAACACGATCGTCCGGTCGGCGACGGCGATCGTGACGAACGCCGCGAGCACACCGACGATCACGCTGATCACCAACCGAAACCCCGTGCGGCGCGTGAGGGCACGACGGTTCGCCTTGGACGTCTCGTGGGAGGTGTCATTCATGCGCTCATTGTCACCCGACGGACGCGAACCACCGTGGCCTGCGGCAACGGACGCAACGACCGGCGCGTCGTACGGGCGTGAGCATGGAGCGACCTCAGCGGCACCGACTGCCGCATCGCGCGGCGGGAGCAGACGACGCGAGGAGACGACGCGAGCGCCGAGCATGCCGCGGGGACGGCCCCCGGCACCGACATGGCCGGGCCCGCCGGCACGAACTGGTCGGGCGCGAATCATTCGGGCTCAGCACTACGACCCCATGCCGGGCGTGCATGAGACGAGCGAGATGGGCGGCGTCATCGGCGGCGTGATCCTCATGGTGCGACCGAGCACGGCGACACCCATCACCCCCGTCGCGATGGCCGGGGCGGGCGCCGTCGCGTTCGCCCTCATGACGCTGCTGAGCTACCGCACCGCACGGTGGCTGGAGGCGACCGACAACGGCATGGGCGCCGAGAAGATGCGCGAACTCGTCAGCGGCTTCCTGGGCGCCACCATCATCGTCGCCATCATGGTGGCGATCGATCCGCACGGGGAGATCTTCATCGGCTGAGCGCGGGCCGGCACCCGCCCAGGATGCCGGCCCGTGTCAGCCCTCGTCGGACTGCGTCGTCCGAGCTCGTCGTCAGATGACGGGCAGCACCTCGAGGCCACCCATGTACGTGCGCAGCGCCTCGGGCACACGCACCGAGCCGTCAGCCTGCTGGTGCGTCTCGAGGATGGCGACGAGCCAACGCGTCGTCGCGAGCGTGCCGTTGAGCGTGGCGACAGAGCGCGTCGCGCCGTCGGTGCGCTCACGGATGTTGAGGCGGCGCGCCTGGAACGTCGTGCAGTTCGACGTCGACGTCAGCTCGCGGTAGGTGCCCTGCGTCGGCACCCAGGCCTCGCAGTCGAACTTGCGTGCGGCGGACGTGCCGAGGTCACCGGCGGCGGTGTCGATGACGCGGTACGACAGCTCGCACTTGGCCAGCATCTCCTCTTCCCACGCGAGCATGCGAGCGTGCTCCGCTTCGGCGTCCTCGATGCGGCAGTAGGAGAACATCTCGACCTTGTTGAACTGGTGGACGCGGATGATGCCGCGCGTGTCCTTGCCGTACGAACCGGCCTCGCGGCGGTAGCAGCTCGACCAGCCGGCGTAGCGCACGGGAGCGTCGACGTTCAAGATCTCGTCCGCGTGGTAGCCGGCGAGCGCGACCTCTGAGGTGCCGACGAGGTAGAGGTTGTCCTCCTCCTGCACGCGGTAGATCTCGGCGTCGTGCGCGACATCGAAGCCGGTGCCCTGCATCGTCTCCGGGCGCACGAGGGTCGGCGTGATCATCGGGGTGAAGTCGTTGGCGATGGCCTGGTCGAGCGCCATCTGCAGCAGCGCCAGCTCGAGGCGTGCGCCGACACCCTTGAGGAAGTAGAAGCGCGAACCGGAGACCTTTGTGCCGCGCTCCATGTCGATCGCGCCGATGAGCTCACCGATCTCGAGGTGATCCTTCGGCTCGAAGTCGAACGTCGGGGCCTCACCGACCGTCTTGACGGTGACGAAGTCGTCCTCGCCACCCGCCGGCACGCCGTCGAGGACGACGTTGGGGACGGTGCGAAGCAGCGCGTCGAACTCCTTGCCCGCCTCGTCGGCAGTGGCCTCGAGCTCCTTGACGCGGGCGCTCAAGGTCGCAGCGTTCTCGCGCGCGGCGTCGGCCTCGGCCTGCAGACGCGCGACCTCCGAGTCGTCACCGCCCTTCTTGGCCTTGTTGAGCGCACCCATCGCGGCGCCGACGCTCTTGGACACCTGCTTCTGCTCGGCGCGCACCCTCTCGAACTCGCCGAGCGAACTGCGGCGCGTCGCGTCGAGCTCGAGAATGCGGTCGACGACGCCCTCGTCAGCGCCGCGAGCACGCTGGCTCGCGCGGACGGCGTCAGGGTTGTCACGAAGCAGTCGAATGTCGATCACCCCTCAAGGCTATCGCCCGCGCGAATGTGCGTCATTCCAGTTACAGTGCAAGGCGTGTCGAACACGCCCTCCCGTCCGCGCGCCGCGATCGTCGTCAACCCCACGAAGGTCGACGACCTCGGCGCCCTGCGCCGCGAATGCGTCGACGTCTCGCGCGACGCCGGATGGGCCGAGCCGCTGTGGCTGCAGACCCGCCTCGACGACCCCGGCACCGGCCAGACGCAGCAAGCACTGCGCCAGGGCTGCGACATCGTCTTCGCCGCCGGTGGCGACGGAACGGTGCGCCACGTCGGCGCGGCGCTGAGCGGCACGAGCGTGCCGCTGGGGTTGATGCCACAGGGCACCGGCAACCTGCTCGCGCGCAACCTCGGCGTCTCGGTGGACGGCTCGGCGGCGCTCAACTTCGCGCGGTCGCTCGCGGGCGAGGACACCGTCATCGACGTCGGGCGGGTGCATGCGACGTTCGGGGACGGCTCGGCGACGAACGACACCTTCCTCATCATGGCCGGCTTCGGACTCGATGGCGACATCATGAACGCCACGAGCGAGACCCTCAAAAAGCGGATCGGGTGGATGGCCTACCCCATCGCCGGTGCGCGCTACGTGACGCAGCGCCCCGAGCGCATGCTCGCCTCCTTCGACGACGGCGCGCCGCACACGAAGAAGACGACGACGCTGCTCGTCGGCAACTTCGGTCAGCTGACGGCGGGGGTGCAACTCATGCCAGGCGCCAACGGCACCGACGGGCGCTTCGACACCGTCTGGCTCTCCGCCGACGGGCCCCTGCAATGGGCTGCGCTCTCGGCGCAGATCTTCGCCCGCTCGCGGCGCACCACGGGTCGCGTCGAGCGCACACGCTGCGCCCGCGTCGCGGCCAAGGCCATGGGACGCCCGCGCGCGCTCGAACTCGACGGCGACGTCCTCGGCGACGTGCGTGAGATGGAGATGTGGGTCGAGGAGAAGGCACTGCGCGTGCGCGTCGCCAACGCGCGTCACTCACGCATGTCCGACGTCCGCCGTCACCTCCCCGGCATCCTGGGCCAGACGCTGCGCCGCTGACACGCGCCCCCTGTTCGATTCCCGTCCCCATCTGCGATTTTCGTCCACATTCGTTGCCGAGCCTGGCCCAACCCGTCGCACGGACGGATCGCTTGCGACAGTGACGGGCCGCACTGCGAGAGGGGCTGACGCTTGATGCGTCAGCCCCTCTCGTCGCGTTCAGACCCGCGGTCTCGAACCGAGACCCCTCAGCAGCACCGCGCGCCGGGGTTGCGGTCCTGGGCGTCGGTGCGTTCACGCCAGTAGTCGCGCTTCGACATCGGCGCCTTGCCGGGGTGGGCGACGGCGTGATGGCGCAAGTAGCGCTCGTAGTGGTTGTCGCCCATCATCGAGGCGACGTACCACTTGAGCGCGCCGACGATTCCGCGCGGCTCAGGCATGGACGCGCTCACCCGCATGCACGCCCTCGGGGTCGAGGCCCGCCTCAAGCCACTGGGCTAGCACGCTCTCCTCGTCGGGCGTGACGCGCATGCCGCTCGGCGCGAAGATCTGCGACGGCACAGCGCCGTCGCGCACCTCGGGGTCGACGTGCCCGGTGCGCAGCGCCTTGAGCGCCGCGAACACACCCGCGATGACGACGACGATGACGAGCACCGCGAAGAGAACCGAGAGCGTCTCCTGGATGAGCGTGTTACGGATGACGGCGTCGATCTCCTCGGGGGTCTTGGCCGTCTTGAACTTCGTCAACCCCTTGTTCTTGGCGTCGACGAACGCGTTGTGCTGCGCCCAGTAGCCGATCTTCGCGTCGCTCGAGAAGATTTTCTGGTAGCTCGCGACCATCGTCACGAGCAGATCCCAGGCGAGCGGGATGCCCGGGATCCACGCCCACTTCGCCTTGCCGTTGCGGATGACGACGACCGTCACGACCGTCAGCGCGACGGCGGCCAGCAACTGGTTGGCGATGCCGAACAGCGGGAACAGCGTGTTGATGCCACCCAGCGGGTCGGTGACGCCCATGAGCAGGATCGAACCCCATGCGGCGACGACGACGAGCGTCGAGATCCACGCACCGACGCGCCAGGAAGTGTCACGGAAGCGGTGCAGCCCGGGCACGTTGCCGAGCGTCTCCGACAACATGAAACGTGCGACGCGCGTGCCGGCGTCGACCGTCGTCAGGATGAACAGCGCCTCGAACATGATCGCGAAGTGGTACCAGAACTGCTTCATCGAATCGCCTGGGATGACGCGGCTGAACACGTCCGACATGCCGAACGCGAACGTCGGGGCGCCACCGGTGCGCGACACGACCGAAGCCTCGCCGACGTCCTTCGCGGCCTGGGTGATCTCGGGCGCGGTGATCGGATTACCGCCCAAGCCTATCGAGTTCACCCACGTCGCGGCCTTCTCGGCCGTCCCACCCGTCACGCCGGCGGGGGCGTTGATGACGAAGTACAGGTGCTGGTCGATGATGGCCGCCGCGATGAGCGCCATGATGGCGACGAACGACTCGACGAGCATCGAGCCGTACCCGATGAGTCGCGCCTGGCTCTCCTTCTGGATGAGCTTCGGCGTCGTGCCCGACGAGATGAGCGCGTGGAAGCCGGACAACGCGCCGCACGCAATCGTGATGAACAGGAACGGGAACAGCGAACCCGCGAAGACGGGACCGTTGCCGTGCTTGCCGAACGACGTGATCGCGGGGATGTCGATCGCCGGACGCGCGATGATGATGCCGAGCGCGAGCAGGACGATCGTGCCGACCTTCATGAACGTCGACAGATAGTCACGCGGCGCGAGCAGCAGCCAGACCGGCAGGACGGCCGCGGCGAACCCGTAGACGATGAGGCACCAGGCGAGCGCCGTCGGAGACAGCGTGAACATGTCCTTGCCCCAGGCCGTCTCGGCGACCCAGCCGCCGGAGACGATCGCGAGCAGCAGGAGCACGACGCCGATGAGCGACACCTCGGTGACCGACCCCGGACGCAGGAAGCGCAGGTAGCAGCCCATGAACAGGGCGATCGGGATCGTCATCGCGATCGAGAACACACCCCACGGCGACTCGGCGAGCGCGTTGACGACGACGAGGCCGAGCACCGCGATGAGGATGACCATGATCGTCATGACGGCGAGCATCGCCGCCCAACCACCGACGGGGCCGAGCGTGTCGCGCGCCATCTGGCCGATGCTGCGGCCGCCACGGCGCGTCGAGATGGCGAGCACCATGTAGTCCTGCACGGCGCCCGCGAAGATGACGCCGAAGATGATCCACATCGTGCCCGGCAGGTAACCCATCTGCGCGGCGAGCACGGGGCCGACGAGGGGGCCGGCGCCGGCGATGGCGGCGAAGTGGTGGCCGAACAGGACGCGACGGTCCGTCGGCATGTAGTCCTGGCCGTTCTCGAACTGCTCCGCCGGCGTCGCGATGTCGTCGCGCGGCTGCACGACCTTGTACGCGATGAGACGGCTGTAGAGCATGTAGCCGATGACGTAGCTGCCGACGGCCGCGAACACGAACCAGATGGCGTTGACGTGCTCACCGCGGACGAAGGCGACCATCGTCCAGCCGATGGCGGCGACGATCGCCGCGACGGCGATCATGATCTTCTGCCGCCCGGTGATGGTGCGAGGGGGTTCGACCGCGACGGGGGGCAACCCCGGATCGCGGTCGAGGGTGTCGAGACGTGACGCCGCCACGGTGACCTCCTGGTAGTGCTGGTGGCCATGACGGCCGATGTGAGTAAGGCCACAGTAGGGGTCTACCCATGGGTACGGCGTCTCGGCTCGCGGACCGAGCAATCACATCCTGGTCACGACGTCGGCTGAGGGTTTGGGGGCCTGAGTTCGGATGGGGACTGACCTCGGCCGGGCCGCCCCGCACCGTGCCCCTTCTGCGATTCCTGTCCCCGTCGGCGATTCTCGTCCACCTCTGCGAACGGCGGTCACATCGGCGATTCTCGTCCTCATCCGCGAGTTTCGGTCACATCCGCACCCGAGGCAGCCGGCGTCAGGCCGTCGGTCCCTGCGTAAACGGCGGCGAGCCGAACCAGTAGCGACGTGTCTCGCCCGGAAACGCGGGGTGGGAGCGGACGTCCTCGAACTGCCCGCCGCACTTCTCGATGACGGCGCGTGACGCCGGATTCTCGGTGCTGCAGCACACCAGCACCTGTTCGACGCCGAGCGCCCGCGCCTCGTCGAGACCGAGCATCAGCGCGCCCGCGGCGACGCCCCGCCCACGAGCGCCGGGACGCACCGAGTAGCCGATGTGACCGATCGCCTCATACAGCACCTCGGTGAGGGTGTGGCGCAGGGCCAGAAAGCCGACGATGTCACCCTCCCCCGCCCGCGGGCCGTCGAGCACCCAGAAATAGCTGCAGTGCACGAATCCCTCAGGCGGCGGGACGGTCGTATCGCCCTGGCGCGCACGATCGGCGAGGTAGGCGTCGAACCCGGCGCGCGACGTGTCGACGACGTCGTCGCGACGATAGCCCGTGCCGTCTTTCGGCGTCGCGCCGAACTCGTCGAATGCGCCCTTCCAGTCGTCGTAGCGAGCGGCGTCGGGCCTGATGAGCATCAGCATCCCGTCATTTCATCACCGTGCGACGCCCCCGGCGACTGATTTTCCCGACGGCCGGCTGGACGAAGGTGCACGGAAACCGCCGATGGGGACGAAAATCGCCGATGGGGACAGGACCCTAAGTGCCAGCCTGGTCGTGAGTCACTTGTGTTGAGGAGGCGTGGTGTTCAC
>NZ_LSJT01000044.1:0-5050 GCF_001556795.1 Dermacoccus sp. CCH2-D9 | reverse complement strand
GCCGACGATCGTGCCGACGCGCAACCCCGAGTCGACGCGCACCCCGGCGCCCGTCGGCTCGGACAGCGAGATGACCTCGCCGCCGGTGGGTAGGAAGCCGCGCGCCGGGTCCTCGGCGTACACGCGCGCCTCGATGGCGTGGCCCGTCAGCGTCACGTCGTCCTGCGTGAACCCGAGCGGCTCACCGGCGGCCACGCGCACCTGCCACTCGACGAGGTCGAGGCCGGTGACGAGTTCGGTGACGGGGTGCTCGACCTGTAGGCGCGTGTTCATCTCCATGAAGAAGAACTCGTCGGGCGCGTCGGCGCTGACGATGAACTCGACCGTCCCCGCACCGACGTAGTCGACGGATCGTGCTGTGTTGCAGGCCGCTTCGCCGATTCGTGCACGCGTGGCGTCGTCGAGCAGCGGTGACGGTGCCTCTTCGATGACCTTCTGGTGACGGCGCTGCAGCGAGCACTCGCGCTCGCCGAGATGCACGACGTTGCCGTGCTTGTCCGCGATGACCTGCACCTCGATGTGCCGCGGGCGCAGCACGAACCGTTCGAGGAACAGCGTGTCGTCGCCGAAGCTCGAGGCGGCCTCCCGACGGGCGCGCGCGACGGCGTCGGCCATGTCCTCGGCACGCTCGACGACGTGCATGCCCTTGCCGCCGCCGCCGGCGCTCGGCTTGATGAGGACGGGGAAACCGACCTCGCTCGCGGCCGCGACGAGCTCGTCGTCACTCAGGCCGGATCGGGCGAGGCCGGGCACGACGGGCACGTCGAACGCGCTGACGGCTGTCTTCGCCGTGATCTTGTCGCCCATCGTCTCGATGGCGCGGCTGCCGGGGCCGAGGAAGGCGATGCCCGCCTCCTCGCACGCAGCCGCGAACGCGGTGTTCTCCGACAGGAACCCGTAGCCCGGGTGCACGCCGTCGGCGCCACTGATGCGGCACGCCTCGATGACGGCGGGGATGCTGAGGTAGTTCGTGCGAACCGGGGCGCTGGCGTCACCGCGCGCAACGTCGAGACGGTCCAGGTTGATGGCGACGTCGGCTTCGCGCACGTGCAGCGCGCTCGCGTCGGCGTCGGTGTAGACGGCGACGCTGCGGATGCCCATGCGGCGCAGCGTGCGCATGACGCGGACGGCGATCTCGCCGCGGTTGGCGATGAGAACCGTTGCGATGTCGCGCTTCTCGACGTTCGTGTCGGGGGCGGAGGTCGTGTTCGAGGTCATCTCACTCACATCCGGAAGACGCCGTAGCTGACGTCGGGCAGGTCGGTGCCGGAGCAGGCCTCGAGGGCGAGTCCGACGAGGTCGCGGGTGGAGGCGGGGTCGATGACGCCGTCGTCCCAGAGGCGGGCGGTCGAGTAGTAGGGGTTGCCCTGCGTCTCGTACTGCTCGCGGATCGGGGCCTTGAACGTCTCGGCGTCGTCGTCGCTCCACGGGGTGCCGGCGGCTTCGAGCTGGTCGCCGCGCACCGTCGCGAGCACGCTCGCGGCCTGTTCACCGCCCATGACGCTGATGCGCGCGTTGGGCCACATCCACAGGAATCGCGGCGAGTAGGCGCGCCCGCACATCGAGTAGTTGCCGGCACCGTAGCTGCCGCCGATGACGACGGTGAACTTCGGTACGCGCGCGCAGGCGACGGCCGTCACCATCTTCGCGCCGTGCTTGGCGATGCCCCCGGCCTCGTACTCGCGGCCCACCATGAAACCGGTGATGTTCTGCAGGAACAGCAGCGGCGTCTTGCGCTTGTCGGCAAGCTCGATGAAGTGCGCGCCCTTCTGCGCGGATTCGCCGAACAGCACGCCGTTGTTCGCGATGATCGCGACGGGGTGGCCGTGGATGTGCGCGAACCCGGTGACGAGCGTCTTGCCGTACTCGGCCTTGAACTCGTGGAACTCGCCGGCGTCGACGATCGTCTCGATGACATCGTGCACGTCGTACGGTGTGCGCAGGTCGACGGGGACGACGTCGTAGAGGCGTTCCTGATCATGCACGGCGTCGCGCGGTTCCACGGTGCGCCAAGGGGTTTCGGGCTTCGGCCCGAGCGTGCTGACGATGCTGCGCACCTTCATCAGTGCGTCGTGGTCGTCATCGGCGAGGTGGTCGGTGACGCCGGAGACCTTCGAGTGCAGGTCGCCGCCACCGAGATCCTCGGCCGTGACGACCTCGCCCGTCGCAGCCTTCACCAGCGGCGGGCCGCCGAGGAAGATCGTGCCCTGCTCGCGCACGATGACGGTCTCGTCGCTCATCGCGGGCACGTAGGCGCCGCCGGCGGTGCACGAACCCATGACGGCGGCGATCTGTGGAATGCCCTTCGCCGACAGCGTCGCCTGGTTGTAGAAGATGCGGCCGAAGTGGTCGCGGTCGGGGAACACGTCGTCCTGCTTGGGCAGGAACGCTCCGCCGGAGTCGACGAGGTAGATGCACGGCAGGTTGTTCTCGCGCGCGATCTCCTGCGCGCGCAGGTGCTTCTTCACCGTCATCGGGTAGTACGTGCCGCCCTTGACGGTCGCGTCGTTCGCGACGATGACGCACTCGCGACCCTCGACGCGGCCGATACCGCCGATGACGCCGGCGCCGGGGCACTCGTCGTCGTACATGCCGTCGGCGGCGAGGGGCGCGAGCTCGATGAACGGGCTGCCCGGATCGAGCAGCGTCTCGACGCGGTCGCGCGGCAACAGCTTGCCGCGGGCGACGTGGCGCTCGCGCGACTTGTCGCTGCCACCCTTCGCAGCGCGGGCCAGCTTGTCGTTCAGATCGTCGAGCAGGCGCAGATGCTCGGCTCGGTTGGCGGCTTGGTCGAAGGCCATGCGTTCGCTCACCCCGTGACGTCGGTGGGACGGGTCGGTGCGAGCGATCAGGTGACCTGCGTCACTCGCGCATTCAGTTAATCACAATTAACTCAAGTGTGGTGAGCGGGGAGGTCTGCCCGGGTGTCCTCGCCCGAGCACGTGGCGGGAGTCGTCGCAGTGAGCGGTGGGCGGTGGGCCGCTTGTGGCGGCTGGCGTCGTCAACCGTCCGTGTCGCATTCGTGCCAAGGGCTTTACGAGTCGGCGAGGCGAGCGTCCTGGTGAGTGAGGTGCGCATGTGCGCGGCCGGTTGGCGGCGGCCGTCGAGGCTGCGACGGCCGCGGGGGACCAGGGGGATCTGATGACTCGCAGGGATGAATTCACGAATCATGCTCAGTCGTGGCGACGGGCGGCTGTGGGAGCGGGAGCGACGCTCGTCGTGACGCTCGGGGGTGCGGCCTGCGGGTCGTCCGACCAGAGCGCGGCGCAGGCGTCGAGTCTGGCGTCGGCGTCGATGCCGTCGCCGGTGCGTCGGGCTCCCGGTGAGGCGACGCTCGTAGGCTGGCTTCGCGAATCGGCTTCGTACGACCCGAGGTTCGCGTTCGTCGCACTCGATGGGGACAGAATCGTCGGGCACGTGATGGCGACCGGGGGTGACCTCGACGGGGCGCCGACGCTCGGGCTGGGGCCGTTGTCGGTCGAGCCGTCGAGGCAGGGTCAGGGCATCGGGTCGCGGTTGATGGAGGCGACTCTGGACGCTGCTCGCCAGGCGGGCGCGAGCGTCGTCGTCCTGCTGGGTGAGCCGGGCTATTACTCGCGGTTCGGTTTCGTACCGGCTGCGGATCTCGGCATCAGCGCAGACCCGGCATGGGGCGAGTTCTTCCAGGCGCGTCCTCTCGCGAGCGGCTGGGGGTGCGACGGTGACGCCGCGAGCCCCGCGTATGCCGGGGCCCGCGGCGTCTTCACCTACCCCGAGCCGTTCGCGCGCCTGGGGTGACGGCCGGGCGTGTCGCGCCATCGCGTTTGAAGGGGTAGCCACGAACACGGCCGACTCGCGCGGCGCGTGTGAGCCGCAGTGTCGTTTCTTGACGGGGTGCCGCAGTTCGCTTCTGCGCTGTGGCGGCATGACCGGCATAACGCGGCACCCGGTGCCGGGCGCCGGTGCCCTGCGTCAGGGGCAGGTTTCGTCGAGCTTGACGGTCTTGAACCGCACGTCGACGCCGTCCTTGACCTCGGTTCCGGCGGCAGGGGTCTGTGAGCAGACCTTCCAGTGCTTGTCGAGCAGTTGGGGGCGGCTCGTGCCGAGCGCGTCGTCCGAGTGCGAGACGTAGAGCGGGTTGCCGGAGACCCGCTGCACGTCGTCCTGCGCGGCTTGCAAGGTCTTGCCGGTCTCGTCGGGCATGGTGAACGGCTCGGCCTGTGCCCCGACGGCCTTGGAGCTGGCATCGCCGGCTGCGCTCGATGCTGCGGAGCCTGCGCTCGCCACCGCGCTCGTGGCCTGCGACGCAGCACTGGTTGCGGCGTCCTCGGCCTTGTCGGTGTCGTTGCTCGAGCAACCGGCGAGGGCGAGAACGGCAGTCAGTGCGAGGAGGCTGGTCTTGTTCATAGATCGACCTTAGGCTGAGTTCCCTGGCTTAAGTCTCGCTGGTCATGCTTGTGTCCAACTCGTCACGCACGGCAGGGACCTCTCATGTCCGGGGCTTGCGCCGATGTGGTGGCTTAAGGATGAACCGGGATAACGGACGCTGAGGCCCTCCGTCCCCTTCCGAGTTCACGGGGCGCCGCAGTAGTTCCGTATGAGAGGCGGCTGTACCGTGATGATCAGCGCCGCCGCAGTGATCTTGTCCAACCCCGTCGGGGCGCTGTCCTATTTGTAATAGCCCTTTGCGTTGCCAAAGCCGTTTT
This sequence comes from Dermacoccus sp. CCH2-D9, assembly GCF_001556795.1. Lineage (NCBI taxonomy): Bacteria > Bacillati > Actinomycetota > Actinomycetes > Micrococcales > Dermacoccaceae > Dermacoccus > Dermacoccus sp. CCH2-D9. The sequence continues at coordinate 365 of NZ_LSJT01000044.1, read as the reverse complement.
CAACCGCGATGACGAGGTCGCCCGTGGCGTCGACACCGTAGGCCTGCTTCCAAGTGAGCGTCTTGCCGGGGAGAATGTCAGCGGTGGGCAGATCAACGCCCTTCTCGGTGTCGAAGGCCCCGTCGGATTGCTTATCTCCGCTCGTGGCTGTGGTCGTGAGCGTCATGGCGTTGTAGGGCTCTTTAGATCCGTTCTTCAACGTGACATCGACGATGACGAACTTCTTGAACTTGGTGTCAGAGGCTGCGTAGGGAGACGGTTGAAAGGGCTGAGGCTTCGAGATGGTGGCTCTTCACGAACGAGGGTGTAATCGGTTGAGCGCGTCGGTGGCCGGGTAGGGGTCGAGGTCTCCCGGATGATGGAAG